>NZ_JBIVGV010000019.1:0-118072 GCF_044748865.1 Pseudomonas sp. NPDC089734
GGCCATGGATGGCCCATCGGCGCGGCCCCATGGAACAACGCCGGAGCAAGGGAACCCCGCCGTCAGGCGGGGCCGAACCGGAGCCCATGGTTTCGCCCCTTTGCCGAAACAAAGGGGCCCGCCGTAAAGGCGGAACCCGTAGGAGCGGATTTATCCGCGAAAAAGCTTCATCCAATCCGGATATGCCCACTGACGAGAAACGATACATTCCCCACACCCGCGCAGGCAGAACAAATGCATTCCCGGATAAATCCGGTCCTACATCAGCTCAAGCTCTCATCAATCACCAGCACAATCTTGCCCGACACCTGATTGGTCGCCAACTCCGCAAAGGCCGCTTCGGCGTCCTTGATCGGGAAAGTCCTGGCCAGTTGCGGCTTGAGACGACCTTCAGTGAACAGCGGCCAGACATGCTGCCCCAGATCACTGAGCAGATCAGCCTTGAACTGTTCATCACGGCTACGCAAGGTAGAACCCAGAATCTGGATACGCTTGCCCAGAACCTGAGCCAGATCCAGCTGGGCATCACGCCCGCCCATCAGGCCGATCAATACCCAGCGACCATCGAGCCCGAGCAGTTTGACGTTCAGCCCCGCGTAATGGGCCCCGACCGGGTCGAGAACCACATCGAACGGTGCAAAGTCACTGAGACTTTCCAGACTGTCGCTACGTACTACGCCGCCCTGCGCTCCCAGCTCGACACAATACGCCAGACGCTCGGTCGAGCCGACGCTGACCCATACCGGGTTGCCGAACGCCTTGCAGAGCTGAATACCTGCTGAACCCACGCCACTGGCCCCGGCATGCAACAAGACTTTTTCGCCAGGCTTCAGACCCGCCAGTTGAAACAGGTTCAACCAGGCCGTGGCATAGACTTCCGGGATCCCGGCAGCTTCATGCAACGACAACCCTTCAGGCACAGGCAGCACATGACGTGCATCGACCACCACTTCTTCGGCCATGGCCCCGCCCGCCAACAACGCGCAGACACGGTCCCCGACCTGCCAGGAAGTGCCCGGACCGACTTCGTCGATCACGCCCGAGCACTCCAGACCAATGATGGACGTGACGCCCGGCGGTGGCGGATACAACCCGGCACGCTGTAACAAATCGGCCCGGTTCAGGCCCGCAGCAGCCACCTTGATACGCACCTGCCCTACATCGAGGGCCGGACTTGGCTCTTCGACCCATTCCACACGTCCTTCAACGCCTTGTAGTGCCTTCACAGTGCCTCCATCGTGAGTCAAGACTGAACCCAAGGCTGTCGCCCCGAGCTGTTGCATTATGCGGCCGGGTCCACGAATGGGCGACCTTTAATCTGCCGACTGTCCGGCACTGTCATTTCTGACAGTGACAAGCAGGTTCATCGATTAAATACTCCCCTGGCACTCCTGCAGCGCAGGACTCCGGAAAGGATTTTGGAGACTTCAAGGAGGTTATCACTCAGCAAGGAGCCATTCGTGAATACGTCCTCACCCCCACAAAACCAGCAAACCGGGCAACTGACTGCCCTGCATATCCCTTCCATCGACCTTGGCGGCAAAAACGGGCTGGGCTGGGCCGATCTGAAAGACCCACTGAAAGGTGTAGCACTGTTCGCAATCACACCAACGGCAACAGTCAAAGGCGACCTCATCGAGTTGCTGTGGAACGGCCAGGTTATCCAGAATCTGCTCGCGAGCCCTGACCGGCCCTCCATCGACTTTTCAGTGCTGCCTCAGGATATTCCCGATGACCCGGAAGTGTCCGAGGTGTTCTACCGGATCACACCCGCAGCGGGCGGTGCACCTGAGGACTCTCCCGTGCGCCAGGTACAGGTCAAACGCAGCGTGCCGGGTGGCCTCGATACGGATAACCACACGCCCTACATCAATGAAAACCTGGCGACTGTCGAAAACCTGCCCTCGAATATCGACATGCCAGCCGACCTGACGCTGACCATCCCCGCCTGGGACAACATGCAGGAAGGCGACGTCCTCCGCCTGTTCTGGACGAGCAACGAATTCGTCGTCGAAAATCCGCCACTGCCTGTGGATCAGGCAGGCAAGCCGCAAACCCTTATTGTCAGCGCCGCGTTGCAAATAGCAGCTGGCAACGGTGACAACCTGACGGTCTATTACGAGATCCGCGACCGGGTGGGCAACTGGTCGGGCTATTCGCTCGTCGCATTTACCAGCATCGATATCCTGGTGCTGCCTGCGCCGATGGTAGAAGAAGCGCCCAACGGCGAGCTGGACCCTATGCTGGGCGTGGCAGGTGCAACTGTGGTGGTGGCTTACCCCGACATGCGTGATACCGACAGCATTCGCGTACGCTGGGACAGCGACGAGGACGTGACCGATCCGCCTTCCCAACCCGGCAATCCTGCAGCAAGCGTGCAGTTCACCGTCACGCCCGATGCAATTGCATCGGGTGTGGGCAAGACACTCCCGATCACTTATGTCGTTACCCGAGGAACAGACGAACAGGAATCCGAGCCTCTGCCCTTGAAAATACAGCCGATACCTGAGTCTGCCCTGCCGAAGCCAGAAGTCCCGCTAGCCAGTTGGCACAAGACCCTGACAGTCCAGCGATTGGTAAAGGATATCGATCTAAACGTGAAAGTGTGGCCGTTCATCGCGATCGGTCAGCGCATCTGGCTGCGTTTTGAAGGCACCGCCCATGATGGCTCGGTCCATAACTGGAATCACCCGACCTGGCAGGATTTCGCGATTACCACTGCTACAGCCCAAAGTACCCAAGTGGCATTGAGTGAACTGCAAAAACTCAAGGGCGGCAGTGACCTGCGGCTGATCATGGAAATATCGTTCGATGGCGGACTGACCCGGACATCTCTCCCGATCGAAACGCTGGGAATCATTTTTTATTACCCTGTCACAGGTGCCGAAAACTGGCATACCTTCCCGAAAGAGGAGTTGCCACTGGATCTTTATGTGCCATGCTCGGACGGCTCGCACCTCAGGGTATTCGGCGCCCCTGCATTCATTGTGGACGTGAGAGATACCTATCCCTCGTTCAGCGAACATACGCTTCAGCTCGCACCGAATTGCAATATCTTATTTGGTTTCGGGGGCTTTATCGAAAGGCTGACCTTATCTCATGTAAGAGCGGACTCAGATGAGAACTACATCAGCTTCTTCGACATCATGGAGACTGAGGTCGAAAGAGAGCCACTACACTCGGGTGTAGATTTCATCAGGTACCAAAAGGATTTCACCTGGCCCTGCCTGTATTTCCGGATAATTTTGAAGAACAACACAGACACCGTATTGCTGGACAACCTGAACTGGTACGCATGGAGCCCTTGAGCCGGCTCCAGCTCCTGAACCGCTGATCCAGCAGATGCAGGATCTCTAACAGAATCAGGCGAGGTTTTGATGGAATACATCCGCCCGCCTGACCCCACTTTCACAATGCATGCATTGAGCAAAAGCTGAATGCTGGCTGAATCGACACCATTTGGCACCAATGCCCTCCAATGACTTCAGAGACCGGCCTATCGCATCCTGTAACGCGGCAGGCGTGGCACTCTGGACAGGAACGCACTCTTCATCCACTCCCTGACCTGATGCCTTCAGCCCCGGAACATATGCTTCGACGCCTTGCAATGCCTTCACAGTGCCTCCATAGTGAGTCCAGACTGAGCCCGAAGCCGTTTGCCCGGGCTTTTGCATTATGCGGCCGGGTCCGAAGGAACCGGCGACCTCAAAGACGGCCTAATATGCGTTATCAATTGTCACCACGTCGAATCAGCATGAAGCACTTATTCCCAAGCACCGCCCTTGCACTGTTTATCGGCCTGAGCGTCTTGCCGATGTCAGCCAGCACCTTTGCCGCCAACAGCTGGGACAACCTTCAGCCTGACCGCGACGAAGTGGTTGCCAGCCTCAACGTGGTTGAGCTGCTCAAGCGACATCACTACAGCAAGCCACCTCTGGACGACAAACGCTCGATCATCATCTATCAGAGCTACCTGAAGCTTCTGGACCCGGCTCGCAGCTATTTCACGGCCAGCGACATCACCGAATTCGACAAGTGGCAGACCCAGTTCGATGATTTCCTCAAGAGCGGCGACCTGAACCCCGGGTTCATCATCTACAAGCGTTATCTGGATCGCGTGAAGGCGCGTATGGATTTCGTGCTGGCCGAGTTGAACAAGGGCGTCGACAAGCTCGACTTCAATGCCAAGGAAACCCTGCTGGTAGACCGCAAGGACGCCGCATGGCCGAAGAATGAAGCCGAACTGGACGACCTGTGGCGCAAACGCGTGAAGGATGAGGTCCTGCGCCTGAAGATCGCGGGCAAGGACCCGTCGAAAATCCAGGAAACCCTGACCAAGCGCTACAAGAATCAACTGGCACGTCTGGGCCAGACCCGCGCCGAAGATATCTTCCAGGCGTACATCAACACCTTCGCCATGTCCTACGATCCGCACACCAACTACCTGTCTCCTGACAGCGCGGAGAACTTCGACATCAACATGAGCCTGTCGCTGGAAGGCATCGGCGCCGTGTTGCAGAGCGATAACGACAACGTGAAGATCGTGCGTCTGGTGCCAGCAGGTCCGGCCGCCAAGACCAAGCAGGTCGCTCCGGCCGACAAGATCGTCGGTGTCGCCCAGGGCGACAAGGAAATGGTCGACGTGATCGGCTGGCGCCTGGACGAAGTGGTCAAGCTGATCCGCGGCCCTAAAGGCTCGGTGGTTCGCCTGGAAGTCATCCCGGCCAGCAACGCGCCGAACGACCAGACCAGCAAGATCGTTTCCATCACCCGCGAAGCGGTCAAGCTTGAAGAACAGGCAGCGAAGAAGTCGATCCTGCACCTGAATCAGGATGGCCGTGACTACAAGCTCGGCGTCATTGAAATTCCCGCGTTCTACCTGGACTTCAAGGCCTACCGCGCCGGCGATCCCGAGTACAAGAGCACCACGCGCGACGTCAAGAAGCTGCTGACCGAGCTCAAGAGCGAGAACGTCGATGGCATCGTGCTGGACCTTCGCAACAATGGCGGTGGTTCGTTGCAGGAAGCCACCGAGCTGACCAGCCTGTTCATCGAACAGGGTCCGACCGTGCTGGTGCGCAATGCCGACGGCAAGGTCGACGTACTGGAAGACGAAGCCAAGGGTGCCTTCTACAAAGGCCCGATGGCGTTGCTGGTCAACCGCCTCTCGGCCTCGGCCTCGGAAATTTTCGCAGGCGCCATGCAGGATTATCACCGTGCACTGGTGATCGGCGGGCAGACCTTCGGCAAAGGCACCGTGCAGACCATTCAGCCGCTCAATCATGGCGAACTGAAACTGACGCTGGCCAAGTTCTACCGGGTTTCCGGTCAGAGCACCCAGCATCAGGGCGTGGTCCCCGATATCACCTATCCGTCGTTGATCGACACCAAGGAAATCGGTGAAAGCGCCCTGCCTGAAGCCATGCCGTGGGACAGCATCAAACCGGCGATCCGCCCAGCCATCGATCCGTTCAAACCGTTCCTGGCGCAGTTGCAGGCACGGCATGACACTCGCACGGCCAAGAACGCCGAGTTTGTGTTCATCGAAGATCGCCTGGCCCTGGCCAAGAAGCTGATGAGCGAGAAGACCGTCAGCCTCAATGAAGCCGACCGTCGTGCCGAACACAGCGCCATCGAAAGCAAGCAGCTGGCCCTTGAAAACACTCGCCGCAAGGCCAAGGGCGAAGAGCCGCTCAAGGAGCTGAAGAAAGAGGACGAAGATGCATTGCCGGTAGAAAACGAGAAGACCAAGCCCGAGGACGATGCCTACCTGGCAGAGACCGGCCGGATTCTGATCGACTACCTGGGCCTGAGCGCGTCAGTGGCAAAGAAATAAGCCCTACGATTAATGGCGATTTAATGGCATTTGTCATCAAACAGTCATTAAGCTGTCGTGAAATATGGGGCTGGACGCACATGCGTTCAGCCCCTTTTTAATAAGAGACCGCCATGACGATGACCGAACAGTTGAGCGCACTGAGTTCTATTCTGGCTCGTAGTGATTTGCAAAGCCTGTTCCAGCCCATCGTCTCGCTTTCAGAGCGCCGTATCCTCGGCTACGAAGCCCTGACTCGCGGCCCCTCCAACAGCAAGCTGCACTCCCCCATCAACCTGTTTTCCGTGGCACGCCAGGCCGGTCGCCTCAGCGAACTGGAACTGGTCTGCCGAGAAAGCGCCTGCCGCCGTTTCAGTCAGCAGAAACTGCCCGGCAAGCTGTTTCTCAATGTCTCCCCCGAATCCCTGCTGGAAATCACCCATCCACCGGGGCGCACGCTCGAGATGCTGCAACGTCATGACATCGCCCCGAAAGATGTCGTGATCGAACTGACCGAGCAGATGCCAACCGACGATTTCGAGCTGCTGTACAACGCTCTGCACCATTATCGCGACATGGGTTTTTCCATCGCCCTCGATGACCTGGGAGCCGGTTATTCCAGCCTGCGGCTGTGGTCGGAGCTGCGTCCCGATTATGTGAAGATCGATCGTCACTTCATCGACGGCATCCATCAGGACGCCGTCAAACGCGAATTCGTCGGCTCCATGCTGCAAATGGCCAAGGCCTCCCGGGCAACCGTGATCGCCGAAGGCATAGAACTGCCGGAAGAGCTGGCGACCCTGACCGACATGGGTGTGGATCTGGTCCAGGGCTACCTGCTGGCCCGGCCACAGGAGCGGCCGCCTCGCGACACACGGGCCATGCTTCCCAAGACCGAGGTGGCCACCGCCTCCTTGAATGAAGATGCCTCCGACCTGAGCGCCCTGCTCAACCCGCAACCTTCGGTGAACCAGGAAACGCCCACCGCCGATGTGCTTGAGGCCTTTCGCAAACAGGCGAACCTCAACTCTCTGGCCGTATTGGATCAGGACGACAAGCCCTGTGGCATCGTTCACCGTCACTCCTTGTCCGAAGTGCTGCTCAAACCCTTCGGTACCGAGCTGTTTGCCCGTAAACCGATCAGCCGCCTGATGAGCGATGACTTCCTGGCCGTGGAAGTCAGCCAGTCGTTGCAACAGGTCAGCCGCCTGCTGACCAGTCGGGCCCGCCAGCGTATCGAAGAAGACTTCATCATCACCAACAATGGTGTCTACGTCGGGCTGGGACGGGTGATCGACGTACTCAAGCTGATCACCGAACTGAAGATCCAGCAGGCCCGCTACGCCAACCCGCTGACCCTGTTACCGGGTAACGTGCCGATCCAGCAATGCCTGACGCGCCTGCTGCAACAGAAACGCGAATCGATGATCTGCTATGTCGATATCGACAGCTTCAAGCCATTCAACGATATCTACGGCTACGCCCGCGGTGACGAGGTGTTGCTCTGTCTGGCGCAATGCCTGAACGACCGGATCGACCCGAGCCGGGACTTTGTCGGCCATATTGGCGGCGATGATTTTCTGATGGTGCTGGGGTTCGAGGACTGGGAAAAGCGCCTTCAGCTACTGCTCGATGATTTCCAGAATCAGTGCCGACGCTTCTACAGGGCAGAACACCTGGAGTCCGGCTGCTTCATCGCCCTCAACCGCCAGGGGCAACGGCAGGAATTCCCGCTACTGTCCCTGTCCATCGGGGTCGTGCACCTGCATGAAGAAAGCTGCTCGCAGGTGGATGCCAGCCAACTGGCCGATCTCGCCTCACAGGCCAAGCACTTCGCCAAGGATGTAACGGGTGCCAGCGTGCACGTGATCGACTCGCTACGGGTGGACTTGTTGTCCAGCGCCTGATGCAAGCAGGCAGGAGCGAATTCATTCGCGAATGAATTCGCTCCTACAACGGATCAGGGTAGGAAAACTCGAATACCCGGACCACTTCCGAAGCGTGCCATGCCGCAGCGGCTACGCCGTCGGAGGGGCCGGAGAATCGGCCCAGCCGCTCGACACACTCAAAGAAACCGGTACGCGGCAAACGGCTCGCGCCCTGACTGATAACCAGGGAACTGCGCAATGGCTGTTCGGCCTGTACGTCCAGAGCGGCCAGATGCTCGAGGGCCGCCGTGAGAGTCAGCATGGCCGGGCTGGGCAATTGCAGACGCTCCAGCAATGCCCGGTAAGTCACCAGATGCCGCTGACTGCGGGCATGTTCCAATTCACTCAACAGTCCATCCCAGTGCTGACGGCTGATGCGTACACTCATGGCTGGCTTCTCCAGCCGGGAAGCCCCAGCTCCCATGCCAGGCTGCGCTTGATCGCGGCATCGGGTTCCCGGGTCCCGTTCTCGATCAGTTCCAGGTAGGAGGGGCTGATGCCCACCGAGCGGGCCAGGTTGACCGCCTCAAGCCCCTTGGCCTGACGCAGAACGGCCAACTGGTCGAAATCGGGGTAATCGGCGCTGCTTGCGACGGGTGTCGCCTGGGCAGGTTCCGGGCGTGCCTTGCTCGTCAGCCCCGCCGCCTGCAGGAGTGCCTGGTACTGAGCCCACGGCAGAACTGCATACTCCGGCTCTCCATCACGAGAAATCACTTGAAGATCCATACATTCCCCCCAGAACGAAAACACATTTTGAACAGATTGGCTCCAAGCCTCGGGCATATTAACAGTGGATGACAACAGGTTGTGTAACAGACCTGACACCTTCAGTCCTTGCGTCCCTCCCGCTCCAGCAATGCCTGAGTGTCTGGCAGCCGTTCGACCACGACCAGTTTCTCCGGTGGCTGTCGCTCACGCCAGGCACGAAAGGCATCCAGTTCGTCCGTCAGGTGCTTCATGATCCAGGCCAGCACGGCAATGTCATCGAACATGCCCAGACCCGGAATCCAGTCAGGAATGGCGTCCAGCGGGCTGAGGAAGTACATCAGCCCCGCGACGATGGACAGAATGGCCTTGGGGCTGATATCGCGGTATTCGCCCCGCCAGTAAGCCAGGCACAGGGCCTGCAGCAAACGCAGGTCTTCCTTGATCCGGCCCAGGCGACTGCCTTCGGTGGCGCCCTTGCGCGCCACGGCAAACAGAAGGCCCGGCAGCCGACCCGCTGCAAGCAGGCGTCGGGCTCCGGGAAGGTAACGAATAAAGTTCCAGGGTGCTTTCATGTTCACTCCCGTTTAAAAAGGTGGTGTCCGTAAACGACTCCAGTCCTTTGACTGCCTGCAAGGTTATCCACATAAGCTGTGGATAACCTTGTGAACAGCAGCCTGTTTCATCCCTGAACCCCCCGCCGTACGGGGGTCCCGGTTAAATCGGGCATTTTTTACTCACATAAAAAAAGCCTATGAAATCGTTGACTTACACGTTTATCGCGGCTAGCCCACAGGTGTTCATGCAGACTGTAGGACAATCTTCGCCGCACCATGATAGTGGGACTGTACGGCTAACGAAGCGTTCGGGAAATACGCCAGATACAAAAACGCCCTGTCGAGACAGGGCGTTTTCAGACAACGGAGCCGAGAATTACTTCTTGGCCTTGGCCGGAGCCGGCTCTTCTTCCGCTTCAGGAGCAGCAGCCGGATCCTTGATGCCGATCAGCTCCAGGTCGAAGACCAGAACCGAGTTGGCAGGGATCATCGGGCTCGGGCTCTGGGCACCGTAGGCCAGATCGCTCGGGATGAAGAGCTTGATCTTCTCGCCGACGTGCATCAGTTGCAGGCCTTCGACCCAGCCAGGAATCACACCGCCAACAGGCAGGTCGATCGGGCTGCCGCGCTCGACGGAGCTGTCGAACACCTTGCCGTCGGTCAGCTTGCCTTCGTAATGAACGGTCACGACGTCAGTCGGCTTTGGCTGAGGACCGTCGGCTTTCTTGACGATTTCATACTGCAGACCGGAAGCGGTGGTGACGACACCCGGCTTCTTGCCGTTTTCCTCGAGGAATTTCTTGCCGGCTGCCGCCGACTCTTCGCTCAGCTTGGCCATACGCTCTTCAGCACGCTTCTGCAGCGCAGCAAAGGCTTCAACCAGCTCTTCGTCCTTGAGTTTTTGATCTTTCTTGCCGACGGCGTCTTCGATACCCAGGGCCACAGCCTTGGAATCCAGATCGTCCATCCCTTCCTGAGCCAGGCTCTTGCCCATGTTCAGGCCAATACCATACGACGCTTTTTGTGCCGGGGTTTTCAGCTCTACAGTGCTGGCTTGTTTATCACAACCTGCGAGTACCAGACCGACCAGGGCAATCGCCGCTGCCAACCGATGCTGTTTCATGCTAATTCCTTGTCCATGCGCCAATAGGGCAAACGAGTAAAGCCGCGAGCTTATCAGGCCGCCGCGATCAATGGCTACCGGCATGAGAGGCACATAAGCGCGATAAGTTCAGGTAAATAAAGGTTTTCTCCGGTTTACGCCGCACCGTTCAGTCGCAGTTCAGTTTCCGGCACCGGATCAGGAAGGGGTCACGACCCCGGCTTTGGGCCAGTTTCGACTGATCTGTATCACCCGCAGACGCCCTGCCCTGGCCAGCATGTCGACAAAATCCGATGACCGGAGCGTGCCCGCCGACAGCCGCGCCTGCACCGACTCGTCCCCTGAATAGGCCCGTGAAACCTGCCTGAGCAACCGGTATTCCTCATCCGAACAGCTGGGCGTATACCCCAGCAAGGCCCCGTCGGGGGATGAAAAATAGATCTCTGACATTATGAAGCCATAACGGACGGGGATCAGTTTCGAGCGTCGTGTCGGCACGTAGCGATACTCGAACATGCGATGCAGATCGTCCGGCTGAAAGAAAGGACGCCCGTCCTGCCGGGCAGCGTCAGGAACAACGGTATCCGGAGCAAAATACATCCCGTCGATGCGATACCCCTCAGGCAACGCGGGCCGGTAATACTCATCGGGATGAAATATTGAACAGGGTGCATACACCATGCTTCCGTCCTGCAGCACCGGCTCTGCGGCCCGATATATGCCACGACGGGGATCCCTCAACAGAAAGCCGACGGCCAGAGAATGGGCTCGCTCCCCGATCCGGGCATGTACATAACGGGCAGCCTCATCGGCACTGCCGAATTCGGGACTCAGAGACAACGGTGCGGGCGGCCAGACAACATCGCAGGCAACCGGCTCAGGCATTTCAGGATAAGGCTTCCAGTCATCCGCGACCCTGCCAGGCTTGCCCCACAGGCGACTGGCCACCACCACATGAAGATCCCCGGCCCCGGCCAGCAACCGGACCACATCGCCAGGCATGAGCGTTCGGGCACGCAAGGCCCGGTACAGCTCACTGAGCTCATAAAGATGAGGCCTGTCAGCCGGGCCGGACACTCGTGCGAACAGTTTTTTCTCAGCTTCGGAATGAGACAGGGTGTATTTGATCAATGAGCCATCCGGCCCCGAAAGATAGGTTACGGGACAGTAGGCGCTGTCGTCGATCACGGCATAAATGTCGGCCACGGACAAAACGTTGGGGTACGTGTCCCTTTCATGCTCAGGCCAGGCATCGAGACCGACCGAAAACGAAGGGTGGGAATGATAGATCGCATAGTCCTCATGACCCAGCGGGTAAAAGACATACCCCTCCTTTTCATGACTCGGAAAGACTTCATTGGGATCGAATTGAAAGGTCTTGCCCGCCATCGGCTCGGTGGCGACGTACTTGCCATCCTTGCGAACCATAATGAAGCCGCCGTATTCCCGGTCGCGCCTGCTCCCTATGACCTCATGAACATGACGCGCCAGCTCATCGGGATCATCGAAAGGCTCACTGAGCGCGGGCATACCGGGATGAGAGGCATAAGGGACCGAGCGCCGGGTCCGTCGTCGTAGTGCTTGCATATGCAGATTCCTTGGATGAAATCCGCAGCGTAGGGGCTGCCCAAGGGAAAACATGTATAGGCAGATATGACATGGCGCTCTGAAAAACAGGCAAGGTATTGCCGCCAGGCCAGGAGGAGTATGAACAGAAGAGGAAAACGAGACGGCCGGAAAGCAAAAAAGCGACCCTAAGGTCGCTTTTCTGTGTGCTTCAAGGAGTTCAAGGGCCTTGAAGCGAGATATGGCGCAGCGGACGGGACTCGAACCCGCGACCCCCGGCGTGACAGGCCGGTATTCTAACCGACTGAACTACCGCTGCGCGTAACACTAAGAGAGATTGGTGGGTGATGACGGGATCGAACCGCCGACCCTCTGCTTGTAAGGCAGATGCTCTCCCGGCTGAGCTAATCACCCTTCACTCTCGGTGTGGCGCGCATTCTACGGAGCGCCCCCTACTCTGGCAAGCACTTTTTCAAATAATTTTTATAATCCTTCCAAAGGCTTAGCGCAGGGTTGGCCCCGGAGGCGGAGCAGCGAATAATGCCCCCCTTTGTATGGAAGGAGAGATTCACCTCATGTGGTTCAAAAACCTGCTTATCTATCGCCTGACCCAGGATGTACCTTTTGACGCCGAGGCGCTGGAAACCGCACTGGCGACCAAACCGGCCCGCGCTTGTGCCAGCCAGGAGTTGACCACTTACGGTTTCGTTGCGCCGTTCGGCAAGGGCGAAGACGCTCCCCTGGTACATGTCAGCCAGGACTTCCTGCTGATTGCCGCCCGCAAGGAAGAACGCATTCTGCCCGGCAGCGTCGTCCGTGATGCCTTGAAGGAAAAGGTCGACGAGATCGAAGCCGAGCAGATGCGCAAGGTCTACAAGAAAGAACGCGATCAACTGAAGGATGAAATCATCCAGGCCTTCCTGCCTCGCGCCTTTATCCGTCGCTCAGCCACCTTCGCCGCCATTGCGCCGAAACAGGGCCTGATTCTGGTCAACGCCTCCAGCCCCAAGCGTGCCGAAGACCTGCTGTCGACGCTGCGTGAAGTGATCGGCTCCCTGCCGGTCCGCCCATTGACCGTCAAGACCGCTCCGAGCGCGATCATGACCGACTGGGTCAAGACCCAGAAAGCCGCCGACAACTTCTTCGTACTGGACGAATGCGAACTGCGCGACACCCACGAAGATGGCGGCATCGTGCGTTGCAAGCGTCAGGACCTGACCAGCGATGAAATCCAGCTGCACCTGAACACCGGCAAGGTCGTGACCCAGCTTTCCCTGGCCTGGCAGGACAAACTGTCGTTCGTGCTGGACGACAAGCTGGTGGTCAAGCGCCTGAAGTTCGAGGACTTGCTGCAGGATCAGGCCGAGCAGGACGGCGGCGATGAAGCCCTGGGCCAACTGGACGCCAGCTTCACCCTGATGATGCTGACCTTCGGCGAGTTCCTCCCGGAACTGTTCGAGGCACTGGGCGGAGAGGAAATCCCGCAAGGGATCTGATCCGCTGAATCAGTGCTGCATGAGAACGCCGCCTACAGAGATAGACGGCGTTTCTTTTTATAAACAAGAAAAAGGAGCAAGCCATGCGGGCGTTGGTAGCCTTGAGTCGTTTTGTAGGGAATACGTTTGCGTACTGGGTCTTGTTGTTCACCATTCTGGCGTTCATCTTTCCTCAAGCGTTCATCGGCCTGAAAGGTTTGATTATCCCGTTGCTGGGGCTGGTCATGTTCGGCATGGGCCTGACCCTCAAGCTTGAAGATTTCTCCGAAGTGGCACGCAATCCATGGCGTGTCGCGCTGGGCGTGGTCGCCCACTTCGTAATCATGCCCGGCGTGGCCTGGTTGCTGTGTCAGATCTTTCATCTGCCACCGGAAATCGCCGTGGGCGTGATTCTGGTGGGCTGCTGCCCAAGCGGCACATCGTCCAATGTCATGGCATGGCTGGCCAAGGGCGATCTGGCGCTGGCTGTCGCCATTGCGGCAGTGACCACCCTGCTCGCTCCGCTGCTGACGCCCACCCTGATCTGGTTACTGGCCTCGGCCTGGTTGCCGGTGTCCTTCCTGGGCATGCTCGAATCGATCCTGCAACTGGTCATGCTGCCAATCGTTCTGGGTGTCGTTGCCCAGCGCCTGTTGGGCGCACGCGTCAGCTATGCCGTCGATGTGTTGCCACTGGTCTCGGTCGTCAGCATCGTCATGATCGTCTGCGCCGTAGTAGCCGTCAGCCAGGCGAAAATTGCTGAATCCGGCCTGCTGATCATGGCCGTTGTGATCCTGCACAACACCTTCGGTTTCCTGCTGGGCTACTTCACTGGCAAGGTCTTCAAACTGCGGCTGCCACAGCGTAAATCCCTGGCCCTGGAAGTCGGCATGCAGAACTCCGCACTGGGTGCCGCGCTGGCCAATGCACACTTCTCGCCTCTGGCAGCCGTGCCCAGCGCGCTGTTCAGCGTCTGGCACAACATTTCGGGAGCGCTGCTCTCGACCTATTTCCGGAAAATGCCTGAAGAAGGCACGTCTCAGGCAGCGAGCAACAAGCCTGTAGAGCATTGATAAGATGACCGGCCTGGCCCCCTCCTTCGGGAGCCAGGCTGACATAAGCCTCTCAAAAACCTCTTACCGTCCGTCGCCCCTCAACAGCTTCACCTGCTCACGAACATCGACAGGTGTCGCCACCTCGGCTGCCATGGCCGGCCCTGCAACCAGGGTCACTCTCGACCAGAAGCGGCGAAACAGCCCCTTGTCCGGATCACGACTGAAAAAGCTGCCCCACAGCCCCTGCAACGCCAGCGGGATGACCGGCACAGGCGTCTCTTCGATGATCCGCGTCATTCCGCCCTTGAAGCCACTGATTTCCCCGTCGAGCGTCAGCTTGCCTTCGGGAAAGATGCAGACCAGTTCACCGTCAGCCAGATACCGGGCAATCCGCTTGAACGCCTGCTCGTAGATCTCGACGTCTTCGTTACGTCCGGCAATCGGAATGGTCCCGGCAGTGCGGAAAATGAAGTTGAGCACCGGCAGGCGGTAGATCTTGTAATACATGACAAAGCGGATCGGCCTGCGCACGGCACCGCCGATCAACAGCGCATCCACAAAGGACACATGGTTGCACACCAACAGCGCAGGGCCTTCTTCCGGGATCAGTTCCAGGTTGCGGTGTTCGACACGGTACAGGGTATGGCTGAGCATCCAGATCATGAACCGCATGGTGAACTCGGGCACGATCCTGAAGATGTAGACGTTGACCCCGACGTTCAGCAGCGACACCACCAGAAACAACTGTGGGATCGACAGCTTGGCCACGCTGAGCAGCAGGATGGAAACGATCGCCGACACGACCATGAACAGCGCATTGAGAATGTTGTTGGACGCTATGACCCGCGAGCGCTCTTTCACGGCCGTGCGGGACTGGATCAAGGCGTACAGCGGCACGATATAGAAGCCACCGAACACGCCGATCCCCAGAATATCCAGCAGCACCCACCAGCCTTGCCCATAAGAGAGCACAGCCAGCCAGTCGTTGGCCTGCACGTTCTGCGGGAAACTTCCCGAATGCCACCACAGCAACAGCCCGAACACCGTCATCCCCATGGAGCCGAACGGTACCAGCCCGATCTCGACCTTGTGACCGGACATCCGCTCGCACAGCAGCGACCCCAGTGCAATACCGATGGAGAACACGGTCAGAATCAGCGTGACAACGGTTTCATCGCCGTACATCCACTCCTTGGCATAGGCCGGAATCTGGGTCAGGTAAATCGCTCCGACGAACCAGAACCAGGAATTGCCGACAATCGAACGCGACACGGCCGGCGTCTGCCCCAGGCCCATGCGCAACGTCGCCCAGGACTGCGTGAAGATGTTCCAGTTCAGCTTCATTTCCGGAGAAGCCGCAGGCGCTTTCGGGATGCCATGGCTGGCAAGGAACCCCAGACACGCCACCAGCACAATCGCGATAGACACCACGACAGCGTAATGACCGCTGGACATCATGATCCCCGCCCCAATGGTGCCAGCGAGAATCGCCAGAAACGTGCCCATTTCCACCAGACCGTTACCGCCGACCAATTCGTGCTCCCGCAAATGTTGCGGCAGGATCGAATACTTGACCGGCCCGAACAGCGCCGAGTGAGTGCCCATGGCAAACAGCGCCAACAACATCATCCACAGATGGTTGAACAGGAACCCGACGGCACCGACCGCCATGATGCCGATCTCGGCCAGCTTGATGAGCCGGATCAGCGCATCCTTGGGGTATTTCTCGCCAAACTGCCCGGCCAGCGCCGAGAACAGAAAGAACGGCAGGATGAACAGCAGCGCGCACAGATTGACGTAGATCGAACGGTCACCGTCGATACTCAGCTTGTAGAGGATGGCAAGAATCAGCGACTGCTTGAAAATGTTGTCGTTGAATGCCCCGAGGGACTGGGTGATGAAAAACGGCAGAAAACGTCGTTTCCCGAGCAGGCTGAATTGTGACTGTTGGCTCATCGTCCGTGGTCCTGAATGGCGTTGGCAATTGGAAGGTCTGAATCCAATACGGGCCACATTGAAGACATAACATTTCCGGATGTCGAGAGCCGTGCCCCCTCATCTCAAGGATGCGACATATCACCACGCTCGACCTTGGTCGAAACAGACGAACGACCGCCATCGTGCGAGACTGCCGACTATCCACGCATTCTGGAAACTCATATGTCGTTGTCCAGCGGGCTGATTGCGGCCGTTGCCCTGACCTACATGGCCATCATGTTTGCCATCGCCTTCTATGGCGACCGGCACAGCGCCTCCCTGCGCCCGACGGTGCGGGCGTGGGTCTATAGCCTTTCGCTGGCTGTTTACTGCACCAGCTGGACATTCTTTGGCGCGGTCGGTCAGGCTGCCGAGCAGTTGTGGTCGTTCCTGCCGATCTATCTGGGGCCTATCGTCCTGATGCTGCTGGCACCCTGGGTGCTGCAAAAGATGGTGTTGATCAGCAAGCAGGAAAACATCACCTCCATCGCTGACTTCATTGCCGCGCGTTACGGCAAGTCGCAACCACTGGCGATCATGGTGGCGCTGATCTGCCTGATTGGCATGCTGCCTTACATTGCCTTGCAGCTCAAAGGCATCGTGCTGGGGGTCGATATCCTGATCGGTGCGGGTGCCGACTCCACCGGGACCGGCGGCCAGGACACTGCGCTGGTGGTGTCGCTGATTCTGGCCCTGTTCACCATCGTGTTCGGTGCCCGCAACCTGGATGTCACCGAACACCATCGCGGCATGGTGCTGGCGATCGCCTTTGAGGCGTTGGTGAAATTGCTGGCGTTCATGGCCGTCGGCGTGTTCGTCACCTTCGGGCTGTACAACGGCTTCGATGACCTGTTCAGCCAGGCACGGCTCGCACCGCGCCTTGAAGAATACTGGCAGGAAACCATCAACTGGCCCGCCATGATTGTGCAGACCGGCGTCGCAATGATGGCGATTGTCTGCCTGCCCCGGCAGTTTCATGTCACGGTCGTGGAAAACATCGAGCCTCAGGACTTGCGCCTGGCCAAGTGGGTATTCCCGGCCTATCTGGCCCTGGCGGCCCTGTTCGTGGTGCCCATCGCCCTCGCCGGGCAAATGATGCTGCCCGACTCGATGCTGCCCGACTCGTTCGTCATCAGTCTGCCGCTGGCCCACGCTCATCCATCCCTGGCGCTGCTGGCGTTCATCGGGGGCGCGTCGGCTGCCACCGGCATGGTGATCGTCGCCAGTGTTGCGCTGTCGACCATGATCTCCAACGACATGCTGTTGCCCTGGCTGCTACGGCGCAAGAATGCCGAGCGCCCGTTCGAGGCATTTCGCTACTGGATGCTGTCGGTACGCCGCATCAGCATCGTGATGATTCTGCTGCTGGCCTATGTCAGCTACCGTATGCTCGGCTCCACCGCGAGCCTGGCCACCATCGGGCAGATCGCCTTTGCCGCCATCACCCAACTGGCCCCGGCCATGTTTGGCGCGCTGTACTGGAAACAGGCCAACCGCCGCGGTGTATTCGCCGGGCTGGCAGCCGGGATCTTCATCTGGTTCTACACCCTGGTGCTGCCCGTCGTGGCCCACGGCATGGACTGGTCGCTGGATAATTTCCCCCTGCTGAACTGGCTGCACAGCAACCCGTTCAACCTGCCCATCACGCCCATGACCCAGAGTGTGGTGCTGTCGATGGTCGGCAACTGCACGCTGTTCGTCTGGGCCTCGATGCTGTCGCGTACCCGAGTGTCTGAGCATTGGCAGGCGAGCCGCTTCATTGGCCAGGAAACCCATGTGCGCCCCGGCAGCCGTCCATTGCTGGCCGTGCAGGTCGAGGACCTGCTGAGCCTTTCATCACGCTTCGTGGGTGAAGAGCGCGCCCGGCAGAGCTTCGTGCGTTTTGCCTATCGTCAGGGCAAGGAGTTCAACCCGAACCAGAACGCCAACGGTGAATGGATCGCCCATACCGAACGGCTGCTGGCCGGGGTCCTGGGGACGTCGTCGGCCAGGGCCGTGGTCAAGGCTGCCATCGAAGGCCGGGACATGCAGCTCGAAGACGTCGTGCGCATCGCCGACGAGGCGTCCGAAGTCCTGCAGTTCAACCGGGCTCTGTTGCAAGGTGCCATCGAGAACATCACCCAGGGCATCAGCGTGGTCGATCAGTCCCTCAGGCTGGTGGCCTGGAACCACCGTTATCTGGAACTGTTCAACTACCCCGAAGGGCTTATCGGTGTCGGACGCCCCATTGCCGACATCATTCGCTACAACGCCGAGCGCGGCCTGTGCGGCCCGGGCGAAGCTGAAGTTCACGTTGCCCGCCGTCTGCACTGGATGCGTCAGGGTCGGGCGCATACGTCCGAACGCCTGTTTCCCAATGGACGGGTGATCGAACTGATCGGCAATCCGATGCCGGGCGGTGGTTTCGTCATGAGTTTCACGGACATCACGGCCTTCCGCGACGCCGAACAGGCCCTCAAGGGCGTCAATGAAAGCCTTGAGCAACGGGTCGCCGAACGGACCCACGAGCTGTCGCAACTGAACCAGGCCTTGACCGAGGCCAAAGGTACGGCCGAAGCGGCCAGTGCCTCGAAGACCCGTTTCCTGGCGGCGGTCAGTCACGACCTGATGCAGCCGCTGAATGCCGCCCGGCTGTTCTCCGCAGCGCTGTCCCATCAGGAAGAAGGCATTTCCAGCGAGGCCCAACAGTTGATCCAGCACCTGGACAGCTCCCTGCGTTCGGCCGAGGACCTGATCAGCGACCTGCTGGATATTTCGCGCCTGGAAAACGGCAAGGTCACACCGGACCGGCAACCCTTTGCCCTCAATGCCCTGTTCGACACCCTGGGCGCAGAGTTCAAGGCGCTGGCCCAGGAGCGCGGCCTGAAGTTCCGGGTAAAAGGTAGCGAACTGCGGATCGACAGCGACATCAAGCTGCTGCGCCGTATCCTGCAGAACTTCCTGACCAATGCCTTCCGCTACGCCAAAGGCCCGATATTGCTGGGCGTCAGGCGTCATGGCGATCATCTGAGTCTGGAAGTCTGGGACCGTGGCCCCGGCATTCCCGAAGATAAACAGCGAGTGATTTTCGAGGAATTCAAACGCCTGGACAGCCACCAGACCCACGCTGCCAAAGGCCTGGGGCTGGGGCTGGCGATTGCCGACGGTCTGTGCAAGGTGCTCAATCACCCGCTTCAGGTCCGCTCATGGCCCGGCAAGGGCAGCCAGTTCAGCGTCACGGTCCCTCTGGCCCAGCCGCTGACACTCAAGCCCAGCGCTCCGGTCGAACCCAGCCGTTTTGTCATGAACGGTACTCAGGTGCTGTGCGTCGACAATGAAGACAGCATCCTGATCGGCATGGACAGCCTGCTGTCACGCTGGGGCTGCCAGGTCTGGACTGCACGCAACCGTGAAGAGTGCGAAAGCCTGCTCGACAGCGGCGTTCGCCCGGAACTGGCGTTGGTGGATTACCACCTGGACGAAGGCGAGATCGGTACCGAACTGATGGCCTGGCTGCGTACCCGACTGGGCCAGCCTGTGCCAGGCGTGTTGATCAGCGCCGATGGCCGCCCGGAACTGATTGCCCAGGTGCATGCCGCCGGACTCGATTACCTGCCGAAACCGGTCAAGCCTGCGGCATTGCGGGCGCTGTTGAGCCGGCATGTGAGTTTGAGCTGACCAGACCGTCAGCAGCGTGCCCGGCATCCACGGGCACGCCCCTTCCCCCCTCGGGTTTTCCCGCTGCAATACGTCACGTTCCAGTGCCCGAGTGCACAACCTTGCCCTGCGTCAATAAGACCGCGCCAATAAATCATCATTTATGGCCTTGGGCCATGACTCCTCTATAAGATGGTAGCTCAAAGACATTACCCAACCCTCCCCCACCTACAACAACAACCCGGGAGTATCTAGGCACCAAGGAGCAGTCAATGTTTATCAGAAACATGCGTATAGGGATCAGAGCCTGCCTGGGCTTTGGATTGGTAGCCGCCTTACTGGCATTCGTAGGCGTCTTCTGCCTCGGAAAGATGTCCGTACTGCGTTCCAGCGCGGAGGTCATCGAGCAATCCTGGATGCCCAACATCGAAAACATGCACGACGTCGGAGCCAACATCGATTCCGTCCGCATGGAAGCCTTGCGACTGATCGCCATTCCGGAAGCGTCCAGCCAGTCGCGCAGCAAGAAAGTCATCGCCGAGGCTCGAACCGAGCTGTTCAAGCGCCTGCAAGACCAGAAAGCCAAAACGACCGATGCCCGGGAAGCCAAGCTGCTGAACGATCTCGAACAATCAGCGACTCGCTATCTGACCCTGCTGGACAAGATCATTGTCTTGATAGACTCCCAGCACTTCGACGACGCCAGAGTCGCCCTCACCGAACAACTCACACCAGAAGGCCGCATACTCGACGGGCATCTGGAAGCCATGATCGGCTTCAGCCAGCAAGGGGCCGATCAGGCCGCCAACGAAGCCGCCGAGCTCTACAACTCCACGCAGAATATCGTGGGCCTGATCATTGTCCTGGCCTTGCTGGGTACCGTGCTGCTGGCATGGCTGCTGACACGCAGCATCGTCAAACCGATCAACGAAGCACTGGGCGTGGCGCAGATCATTGCCCAGGGCAACCTGCGTACGCCGATCAGCCATGAGGGCGTGGATGAGCCGGCACAACTGCTGACCGCGCTGTCGATCATGCAGGACAACCTGCGCTCGACCATCCAGAGCATCAGCGAATCCTCGTCGCAGCTGGCTTCGGCAGCCGAAGAGATGAGTTCGGTCATGGAGCAGAGCACACGCGGCCTTCAGGCGCAGAATGACGAGATTGAACTGGCCGCGGCGGCCGTGACGCAGATGAGCGCTGCCGTCGACGAAGTGGCCAGCAACGCTGTGTCGACCTCGGAAGCGTCCAGAGCCTCGGATGCCGACAGCCAGCATGGCCATCGTCAGGTTACCGAGACCATCGAGTCGATCGAAGGGCTGGTCAGCGAAGTGCTGGGGGCCTCGGAACAGGCACAAGACCTGGCCTCTCAGGCCCAGGACATCGCCAAGGTACTGGAAGTCATCCGGGGTGTTGCCGGGCAGACCAACCTGCTGGCGCTCAATGCCGCCATCGAAGCCGCACGGGCCGGAGAGGCTGGCCGGGGCTTTGCCGTCGTGGCCGATGAAGTGCGCTCGCTGGCCCAGCGTACCCAGGACTCGACGCAGGAAATCGAGCTGATGATCAACAATATTCAGAACGGCACCAACCAGACAGTCGATGCCATGCAGAACAGTGCAGAACAGGCCGGTCAGACCCTCAAGCGTGCCAGCAGCGCAGGCGAGGCCCTTGAAAAGATCACGGCCGCCATTTCGGAGATCAATCAGCGCAATCTGGTCATCGCCAGTGCCGCCGAACAGCAATCGCTGGTCGCCCGGGAAGTGGACCGCAGTCTGGTCAGCATTCGCGATCTGTCCACACAGACTGCCGCCGGTGCGACCCAGACGTCGGCCGCCAGCCAGGAGCTGTCACGCCTGGCCATCGGCCTCAATGGGTTAGTCGCGCGTTTCGCGTTGTAAGATGTTTTTCGCGGATGAATCCGCTCCCACACGGATCTGTGTGGGAGCGGATTCATCCGCGAAAAATCAAAACAGCCAGTTCCACAGCAGAACCGCCACGATCACCGCCAGCACCGGGCGCATGACCCGATAGGCTTTGGGGTTGCGGCGCTTGAACTGCTTGACCTTGCCGCTGAAGCTGTCGCTGAAGCGTTTGCTGTACGCATACGCCCTGTTGATCCCGCCCACACGCTCATCGTCCAGGTTCTGCGGCGCGGTGGCCCGTCCCAGAAAGGCGCTCACGCTGCGATTGATACGGGTCATGAAAGGGTTGGAGAGCGGGCGCTCGACGTCGCAGAACAGGATAACGCGCGTTGTCGGGGTTTCGTTCTTGACCCAATGCACGTAGGTCTCATCGAACATCACGTCTTCGCCATCACGCCACGAATATTCCTTGCCATCGACAAAGATCCGGCAAGCGTCGGAGTTCGGGGTGGACAGCCCCAGGTGATAACGCAGGGAACCGGCAAACGGATCGCGATGCGGGTTGAGATGACTGTCACCCGGCAACAGGGCGAACATCGCGCCTTTGACATTGGGAATGCTGTTGACCAGCTCAACGGTTTTCGGGCACAGGGCTTCGGCAGACGGCAGCGCCTTGTCGTACCATTTCAGGTAGAACCGCTTCCAGCCTTTCTTGAAGAAAGAGCCGAAACCGGCATCGTTGTTCTTCTCGGCAGCACGGATATAGCCTTCATCGAACAGGCGCATGGCCTCATCGCGAATGCCCTCCCAGTTGTCCTTGAGAATATCCAGCTCGGGAAACTGGCTGCGGTCCAGATACGGTTTGGACGGCACGCGGGAAAACAGGTACATCAAGGCGTTATAAGGAGCAAATAGCGCCGAGTGGTTCACGAATTGACGTAACAGCGGCAGCCGCGCCTTGCCACGCAAGTGCACATACAGCGTGCTGCCCAAAAACAGCATCAGGATCGATGCCTTGGCAGCCAGTGAAAAGCTCATGAAACTCTCCTTGTAACAGACGCATGGCTGAACGCTGTCATGTCATGGGTCACTCTTGAACGAAGGTCGAAACCGCCGGATGGTCACCATGGCCATCCGGCTCTTCGACAGCCGAGCATCATAAACACTTGTCGAATCAGTACAAGACAGACAAGTGCAGGATACGTTTACTGCTGCAATTCCTGTTCGGTAAACAGATCGCTGAACAGCATGCTCGACAGATAACGCTCGCCGGAGTCCGGCAGAATCACAACGATGGTCTTGCCCTGCATTTCAGGCTTCTCCGCCAGACGCACGGCAGCCGCCATGGCCGCGCCACAGGAAATGCCGCACAGAATGCCCTCTTCCTGCATCAGCCGCAGTGCCATGGACTTGGCTTCTTCATCGCTGACCAGTTCCACACGATCGACAATCGACAGGTCCAGGTTTCCGGGAATGAAACCGGCGCCAATCCCCTGAATCTTGTGCGGGCTGGGCTTGAGCTCCTCACCGGCCAGAGCCTGGGTGATGATCGGCGACACGTCGGGCTCGACCGCAACAGACAGGATCGGCTTGCCCTGGGTGTTTTTGATGTAGCGCGAAATCCCCGTGATCGTGCCGCCGGTCCCCACTCCCGCCACCAGCACATCGATGGCGCCTTCGGTGTCTTCCCAGATTTCAGGGCCGGTGGTCTTTTCATGGATGGCCGGGTTGGCCGGGTTATCGAACTGAGCCGGCATGAAATAGAGTTCCGGGTTGCTGGCCAGAAGCTCTTCTGCCTTGGCAATGGCACCCTTCATGCCCTTGGCCGGCTCGGTCAGTACCAGTTCAGCGCCCAGCGCCTTGAGCACCTTGCGTCGCTCGATGCTCATGGAAGCCGGCATGGTCAGGATCAGCTTGTAACCACGGGCAGCCGCCACGAACGCCAGGCCGATCCCCGTGTTACCCGAAGTCGGCTCGACAATGGTCATGCCGGGCTTGAGCCTGCCGCTGCTTTCCGCGTCCCAGACCATGTTGGCGCCAATCCGACACTTCACCGAATACCCCGGATTGCGCCCTTCGATCTTGGCCAGAATCGTTACACCCCGAGGAGCGATGCGGTTGATCTGCACCAGAGGCGTATTGCCGATTGAATGGGCGTTATCTGCATATATGCGGCTCATGATCGTGTCCTTGTACGCATGCGTTAAAAACTCAAAGCCTATGCTTACAGCCAGTGCGCGTCCAGTTGCAGCGAACGGATGCAAGCCTGGGGAGTCAACCGTTCAACACATCCAGAGGCTCAGGTCATGAAAACCCGCTACCGCTGGCCACTATGGATACTGGCGACTCTTGTCGTGCTGCTGATCGCCCTCCATGCCGCCCTGCCCTATATGGTGCGGCACTACCTCAACGACAGACTCGCGGACATGGGTGACTACCGCGGCCAGATCAGCGACGTGGACATCGCCCTGTGGCGCGGTGCCTACAGGATCAACGGACTGAATATCGTCAAGGTGGACGGCAAGGTTCCGGTGCCGTTCGTCAAGGTGCCGGTCATCGACCTCGCCGTGAGCTGGCATGCCCTCTGGTACAACCATGCCGTAGTGGCCAGGATGGTGTTCATCGAACCGGAACTGAACTTCGTCGATGGCGGCAAGGACAAGCAGGCGTCACAGACCGGTCAGGGCACAGACTGGCGCACGCAACTGAACAAGCTGCTGCCCATCACCCTCGACGAAGTCCGTATCGAGAATGCACGCATCACCTTCAACAACTTCACTTCCAGCCCCAAGGTCAGGATCGAGGCCGACCGGGTCAATGCCAGCCTTTATAACCTGACCAACGTGGTCGATGTCGAAGGCCGGCGCGACGCCCGCTTTGAAGGCAAGGGCCGGATGCTGGGCAGTGCGACCGTGGAAAGCAGTGCCACTTTCGACCCGATGAGTGACTTCCAGGATTTCGACTTTCGCCTGCGGGCCACAGGTATCTACCTGCGACGGCTCAATGACTTTGCCTCGGCCTATGGCAAGTTCGACTTCAATGCCGGCAACGGCGATCTGGTGATCGAAGCTCAGGCCACCAATGGCCAGCTCAGTGGCTATATCAAGCCGCTGCTGCGCAATGTCGATGTCTTCAACTGGCAACAGGATGTGGAAAACCAGAACAAGGGATTCTTTCGTTCGATCTGGGAAGCACTGGTGGGCGGCAGTGAAACGCTCCTGAAAAACCAGCGGGAAAACCAGTTCGCGACCCGCGTAGAACTCAGCGGCAGCGTTCGACAGCAGGACATCAGCGGCTTCCAGGCCTTTCTGCAAGTGCTGCGCAATGCGTTTGTCCAGGCGTTCAATACACGCTATGAAAGCAACGAAAGCTCCTGAACACGGCTCGACCCTGTGAGCGCAGATCCTTCATTCAATGACTGAATGAGGCATCTGCGTTCACAGTCGGCAGGCCTGCACGCTATAGTCATCACCTTCTTTATGCCCATTGAGCCGCGCCAGCCATTCATGCGCGCGCGTCACGTCAGAGGATTCACCGATGAAGTTCGAAGGCACTCCTGCATACGTCGCCACCGACGACCTCAAGCTGGCGGTCAATGCCGCCATCACTCTGGAGCGGCCGCTGCTGGTCAAGGGAGAACCGGGCACAGGCAAGACCATGCTGGCCGAGCAACTGGCCGAATCCTTCGGTGCCCGCCTGATTACCTGGCACATCAAATCCACCACCAAGGCCCATCAGGGGCTGTATGAATACGATGCGGTCAGCCGCCTGCGGGACTCGCAACTGGGCGTCGATAAAGTCCACGACGTGCGCAACTACCTGAAGAAGGGCAAGCTTTGGGAAGCCTTCGAGTCCGAAGAGCGCGTGATTCTGCTGATCGATGAAATCGACAAGGCCGACATCGAGTTCCCCAACGACCTGCTGCAAGAACTCGACAAGATGGAGTTCTACGTTTACGAAATCGACGAAACCATCAAGGCGAAACAGCGCCCGATCATCATCATTACCTCCAACAACGAGAAAGAACTGCCGGATGCCTTCCTGCGCCGCTGCTTCTTTCACTACATCGCCTTTCCGGACCGCAACACCCTGCAAAAGATCGTCGATGTGCATTACCCCAACATCAAGCAGGATCTGGTCAGCGAAGCGCTGGATGTCTTTTTCGACGTCCGCAAGGTACCGGGTCTGAAGAAAAAGCCTTCGACCTCCGAACTGGTGGACTGGTTGAAGCTGCTGATGGCCGACAACATCAGCGAGGCCGTGCTGCGCGAACGCGATCCGACCAAGGCCATTCCGCCGCTGGCGGGCGCACTGGTCAAGAATGAGCAGGATGTGCAGTTGCTTGAACGCCTGGCGTTCATGAGCCGTCGCGGCAGCCGCTGATCCACCTTATCCAACCTGCCACGAGAAAGGGCGACGGCCATGCTGCTCAACCTGTTCAACGAAATGCGTGCGGCGAAGGTACCGGTGTCATTGCGGGAACTGCTGGACCTGATCAACGCACTGAAACAACGGGTCATCTTCGCCGACATCGACGAGTTCTACTTTCTGGCGCGCACGATTCTGGTCAAGGACGAACGCCACTTCGACAAGTTCGACCGGGCATTCGGTGCGTACTTCAATGGCCTGGAAAACCTCGACGATCATTTGCAGGCCCTGATCCCCGAAGACTGGCTGCGCAAGGAGTTCGAGCGCTCGCTGACGGATGAAGAGCGTGCGCAGATCCAGTCGCTGGGCGGTCTGGACAAGCTGATCGAGGAGTTCAAGAAGCGCCTGGAAGAACAGAAGGAACGCCATGCCGGTGGCAACAAATGGATCGGCACCGGCGGAACCAGCCCGTTCGGCTCAGGGGGCTACAACCCCGAAGGCATTCGCATCGGCGAAGCTGGCGAACGAAGGGGCAAGGCGGTCAAGGTCTGGGATCAGCGTGAGTACAAGAACCTCGACGATCAGGTGGAACTGGGCACCCGCAACATCAAGGTGGCCTTGCGCCGCCTGCGCAAGTTCGCCCGCCAGGGTGCGGCCGACGAGCTGGATATCGACGGCACCATCGATCACACCGCTCGCGATGCAGGCCTTCTGAACATCCAGATGCGCCCCGAACGGCGTAATACCATCAAGCTGCTGCTGTTGTTCGATATCGGCGGCTCGATGGATGCTCATGTGAAGGTCTGCGAAGAGTTGTTCTCGGCCTGCAAGACCGAGTTCAAACACATGGAGTATTTCTACTTTCATAACTTCATTTATGAATCGGTCTGGAAGAACAACCTGCGCCGGGGTTCGGAACGCACGTCAACCCAGGACCTGCTGCACAAGTACGGCGCAGACTACAAAGTGATCTTCATCGGCGATGCCGCCATGGCCCCCTATGAAATCACGCAGCCGGGAGGCAGCGTCGAACACTGGAACGAAGAGGCAGGCTATGTGTGGATGCAGCGCTTCATGGCCAAGTTCAAGAAGATCGTCTGGATCAACCCCTATCCCAAGGATGCCTGGGCCTACACTTCCTCCACCCATATCATCCGCGAGTTGATCGAAGACCAGATGTACCCGCTGACCCTGCGCGGCCTGGAAGAAAGCATGCGGTATCTGGCCAAGTAACGCCTCTCTCCTGTCTTCACTGGCCGGTCATCGACCGGCTTGCTGAAGGCGACCGATAGCACTGAACGTTTCCCCTGGCCGACTAGGCTTGCAGTGACTTGTGAATCCCCAACAGCCGTAATCACAACGACTCTGTTGTATTTCTGACTGTGCCTTCGGCCAGACCGAGGTCTTGCGGGCTTCTCATGATCAATACACTGGGCATCATGCAGCCCTACTTCTTCCCCTATCTCGGTTACTTTCAGCTCATTGCCTCGGTGGAACGGGGAATACTCTTCGATACCGTCCAGTACAAACGTAAAAGCTGGATGAATCGCAACCGGGTGCTGGATGACAAGGGCGGCTGGCAATACATCACCGTTCCCGTGAAGGCCGGTGACGGCATCCTGATAGAGAATACCCAGGTCATCGACCCTGCCAGCGCCTTGAAGCGTATTCAGGGTCAGCTTCAGCACTATCGTGCCTGTGCGCCCTTCTTTCAGCAGACCCTGCACTTGCTCGACCAGAGCTTTGAATCGGCTCGCTCGCTCAGTATCGGTGAACTCAATACTCAGGCCCTGAAAGTCATCTGCGAATACCTCGGCATCGCCTTCAACTGGGTCCCCTGCTCCGAAATGAAACTGGAGTTACCCCCCATTACACACGCTGGCCAATGGGCGCTGGAAATCAGCAGCCTGCTGGGTGCCCGACGCTATATCAATGCACCGGGCGGACGTGAAATATTCATCCCCCGAGAATGGGAGAAACGGGGAATAGAACTGCGATTTCTCAAGCCCTCGCCATTCACCTACCCGACAGCTCCTTACCCTTTCATAGAGAACCTTTCGATTCTGGATGTGTTGATGTGGAATGAGCCTGAAGTCATCGTGGATTACATCCGAAAGCATACGGAGTGTGTTGTTTAAACCTCACCCGGTACTTCTTCGTTTATTTCCCAATTCTGGATTGACACTGATTCTCACCAATGATTACGTCCTGACGATCAGTTGATAAACAACTGCCTGACAGACGCTCTCTTCTGTGCGCCTGAATTAATGTTTTCTCAATAAATACAGCCTTACGCGCTGGGCGCCCTGACGCCTCGACGATAACGGCTGCGTACTGTAAAAGGAATTTGAAGATGGATACGTTCTACAGACACATCTTGATTATTGCACTGGCCTTTACCGGCCTTGGCATGAATCCCATAAGCGCGATAGCCGATCCCACTCCACCTGCAACGGATCAGAACGAAACATCGCCACAAATAGTGGAGTTACCTGACAAACTCAACACGATCATTGACAGCCTGACCCATGACTCAGACGTGAAATACTATTCGTTCACGGCCATTCGTGGGCAACGGGTGTTGATTAACCAGATCGACCCGGCAAACGCTCCCTGGTTAATTGAATATAAGGATGGCGACATCTGGAAAACCAAATATGGTGATGAAGCCTATACCACTCCCAATCTTGATGTTGGAAAACAAATACAGCTCAGGGTCTCGAGAAAACCGCAACACAGCATTCCGGAAAATTCACGCTATGAAATCCTGTTTGGTTCGGCACCCCGATTGTCCGATCACCAGGTTACAGGGGATGCAGAACAATTCACGCCCTATTTCGGCAAGCACAGGGCCTATCGAACGCTTGACTGGCAAACCCAGGTCGTCGATTACAAGGGACACCCGCTTGAAGGGGTGAGGGTTACGCTTGAGTTGAATATCAATCAGGATTCAAACTCAAGTTATATCGCATCACAAGGCACAAGTAACAAAAGCGGCTTTATCAGGACATCACTCTCACTGCCTGCATGTCATGGCAGTAAAGCAACCGACCCCTTCTGGATCTGGCAACACGGTTTCAGGACAAAATGGCAACTGACCTACAACCCAGGCAATTGGTTCATGTACCCCAACAGCCATGAAAAAGGAGGTGTAGGCAGCAAAAACGGTGAGAAGGTTTCATTCGTACATATCTGCACTCAAAGAATCATCCGCTGAATAGTATTAAAGAAATGCAATGTGCTAACGGGCATACCGCCCGTTAGCCAACAAGCTATCAATCCGTTTGTTCAGGGGAGAAGTAAAGGGCATAAGGAGCACTTCGTCCTTCCAGAGTAACATCGATAACACTGGCAACCATCCTGGCGTACTCCAGGGCCATATATCTCAGGCTTTCTTTCTCATTCAGCAGTTTCGTAAAAAGGCTCTCCGTCACCTCGCTGGATTTACCAGGTAGAGGCACAGGCTTGAACTCTCCTTTTTCATTGATCGAAAATTTAAGGTCCTGCTCGGAAAACTCCATTCCCGAAGCCTTTAGGGTATCCTTTATTTCATCTACAGCCTCACTGATCCTGCCGTTCAATGACTCGGCATAACTGACCCGTCCATTGATCCTTGCCTGCTCATAAACTTCCCTGAGATTCCACGCCTTGAAATAAAAACCACCATTCTCGGTTTCACCATAACGGCTGATCATATCGGACTCATGATAGATGGCAGCCGGAGGGGGTCTGTTGAATTCAACCTGGCAGGACGCCTCGGTGATTTCGTCCAGCGTGCCTTCACGCTTGGCTTTATCGTAAGCGATCTTCAACGCCTCTCTGTAGGTAAGATGCTGCTCGACGTACAAAGTGATATTCATATACAGCGTCTCTTATGATTGTTGTCGTCCCTTTCTATGACGGCAAACAATCAAAAAATCCGACCTGACACTGATGTATGAAAACACTTATCTCGTTGAATGAATTCAGCTACAACCGTTGTTATTACGCAGTATTAACAGCAACCGAACCCAGTTGTACTTACATACGTTTTACCGAAAATACCAGAAAGCCATCGAGGCAAGGTGAGTCTTCGCGGTTTCAGCCGCGAAGACATTGAAACGTTGCAGGCAAGAAGTTCAGCGCCACTCCCGGTTCAACGCTGGCTTGCGCCGACCGCCTGTAACCACCCATCCCAGCAACAGAAAGAGGCTTTCGATCACCAGCGCCAGCAGCAAGGCCGAAATGATGCCCCAGGCAATGACTTCAGGTGCCAGCAGCACCTGCCAGGTGTAGCCATTGAAGGTTTCGCGGCGGATGTCGGGATCGGCCGAGGTCGCGACGTACCAGGCTCTGGAATACCACGAGCCCTGCAAGCCGAGCCATTGACGCTCAAGGGCGTGGGTACGGGTCAGCAGCGAGCTGATGTTATCGGCGTCGCTGCGAAATACCGGGTCTTCGCTGTTGCGATAGTGCTGGATCAGCGCCTGGATATCACCCTTGAAGAACTGCTGCGCTGTCGCGTTGTAGCCCTTGATGGCCTGTTGCGCTTCGATCAGATGCGCTTCCACCCGCTTGCTGTAATCACTGATGAACCCCGGAGCCTGGACCCCGAACAACAGGCCGGCCGTGAACAAGACCAGTCGCAGATAACTTCGCAGCATTTAGATCCCTCTTGTTGATTTATGCGGGTTTTACAGCGGGGTATCGGTTGATCCTCGGGTGATGCATTCTCCCTTGCGCCACAGTCCCCATTGGCCGGGTTCATAGCGGTTCCAGGTTTCGTTCTCGGTCAAGGCTTCGGTCGCAATGACCGTGACAACATCATGAGGCGTGGTCTCGGCCTGAAAATCGACGATCATGTCGACATCCTTGAGGCGCGCAGGCCCGAACGGTGCTCGGCGGGTGATGTGGACCAGTTTGCTGCTGCAAAAACAGAACAGCCAGTCACCATCGCTGAGCAGGCAATTGAACACGCCCTTTCCCCGGTATTCGGAACAGGCCTGGATCAGGGAGGGTAGCAGCTGCTCGATGTCCACCGGCTCGGGAAAAGCTTCACGAACGCGATTGAGCAGATCACAGAAGGCCGCTTCGCTGTCGGTATCGCCTACAGGCCGGTAGAAAGTGGCCTGCGGGCTGAAGTCCGCCAGTTGGCCATTATGCGCGAAACACCAGTTGCGGCCCCAGAGTTCACGTACGAACGGATGCGTGTTGGACAGGCAGACCTTGCCGACATTGGCCTGTCGAATATGGCCGATGACCACTTCACTCTTGATGGGATAGCGCTGCACCAGCTGGGCGACTTCCGATTCGCTGCTGGCCGCCGGGTCCTGGAACAGACGCAGGCCGCGCCCTTCATAAAAGGCAATGCCCCAGCCATCCCGATGCGGACCGGTACGCCCGCCCCTCTGCATCAGCCCGGTAAAGCTGAAAACGATATCGGTCGGGACATTGGCGCTCATGCCCAGTAATTCACACATGCTCAGGTTCTCGCTTCAATACGTACCGAACGCTTGCCAACGAAGCGGGTTCTACAGACGGGGCTCGACTCGCCCGCGACTCGCAGTACCGGCCGGTGCAGCTGGCCTGCGGCCATAACGATCGTCCCTGGCAAAAGGCTCGTCATCCGCCTCTTCGGGCTCGGCCACCGGTTTTGGCTGGACTGGCTTGCGGTTCCGCTCAATGGGCCAGCGCACCAGCACAAACAGCAGGTAAGCAACAAAGGCGAACATGCCGTACGTGGACAGGTCGATCAGTGCGCTCCACACATTGCTGCCGACCTTGAACAGCAGGTCCAGTGCAGTGACAGCCACGGCAGGTGCGAACAATTCCTTCGCAGGATCAACGATGGTCGGCGTGAACAGAAGCACGGCTCCCACGACACGCAGCGGCTCTTTCAGATAGCGCCACATCCAGCGAGTCATCAGAAACCACACCAGCAGACAGCCCGATGCGGCGAATGCATAGAGGCCCCAGGCGATCAGATAGTCGTTCTCGGTCATGACGTCCGTGGTAAGGCAGGTAATAATGAGGCGCTTATGATAACGACTTTTCACTGGCCCGGCTCGCCCGGCTTCAGTAATCGGTGCCAGCCACCGAGACCTCAATGAACCGATGCCTTTAAAGAGAGCCCAGCATGTCCTTCTCGAATGCCACCTCCAGCGCCCCTGTCGCTCGCAAGGCCGACGGCTCCGATCCCTATGCCTGGCTACAGAATCGCGACAGCGATGAAGTGCTCGATTACCTGAAAGCTGAAAACGACTATCAGGAGCTGCAACTGGCCGATCAGGCTGAATTGCGCGAAACCCTGTTCCAGGAGATCAAGGGCCGGATTCTGGAAACCGATCTGTCACTGCCTTCTCCCTGGGGCCCGTACCTGTATTACACGCGGACCACCGAAGGCGACGAATATGCCCGGCATTATCGCTGCCCGCGCCCGGCGAACGGCTCGAACGATGTCGATGAAAACCATGAAGAACTGCTGCTGGACCCCAACGTACTGGCCAATGGCGGATTCTTCTCACTGGGCACCTTCAGCATCAGCCCGGACCACCAGCGCCTGGCCTACAGCCTGGACACCACGGGCGAAGAGGTCTATCGGCTTTACGTCAAGGAGCTGAGCAACGGTCAGGTCAGCAGCCTGCCGTTCGACGATTGCGACGGCAGCATGACCTGGGCCAACGACAGCCAGACGCTGTTCTTCGGCGAGCTGGACGACACCCATCGCCCGCACAAGCTTTATCGCCATCGGCTGGGCAGCGATTCGGCCGAGCTGGTGTTCAACGAGCCGGACGGGCGCTTCTTCCTGCATTGCTTTCGCAGCAGCTCCGAACGCCAGTTGGTACTGCTGCTCAACAGCAAGACCACCAGCGAAGCCTGGGTGCTGGATGCCGATCATCCCGGCCAGGCCTTTGTCTGCCTGGCCGAACGGGTCGAAGGTCACGAATACTTCCCGGATCATGGCCAGCTCGATGGCGTCTGGAGCTGGTTTATCCGCAGCAATCAGAGCGGTATCAACTTCGCGCTGTATCAGGCGGCCGAAAAAAGCTCCGGCGTCCCCACCCGCGACGATTGGCAGACACTGGTCCCGCACAGCGATTCGGTAATGCTTGAAGGCCTGAGCCTCAATGCCAGCTGCCTGACACTGAGCCTTCGGGAAGGCGGCCTGCCGATCATAGAAGTTCGCCCGCAAGGCCTGCCAGCCTATCGCGTGCAATTGCCGGATGCGGCCTACAGCCTGTATGTACAGGATTCACTGGAGTTCGACAGCGACTGCATTCGCTTGCGTTATCAGTCCCTCAATCGCCCTCCTCAGGTGCGTCAACTGACCCTGGCCACCGGCGCACAGACCGTGCTCAAGGAAACCCCGGTACTCGGCACCTTCGATGCCGATGACTATGTCAGCCAACGTCTGTGGGCCACTGCACCCGATGGCACTCAGGTGCCTATCAGCCTGGTGGTCAAGCGCGAGTTGCTGGGCCAGGCGACACCGCTGTACCTGTATGGCTACGGTGCCTACGGCGAAAGCCTGGACCCGTGGTTTTCCCATGCCCGCCTGAGCCTGCTGAACCGTGGCGTGGCTTTCGCCATTGCCCATGTGCGCGGCGGCGGTGAACTGGGCGAAGCCTGGTACCGCAACGGCAAGCAGGAACACAAGCAGAACACCTTCGATGATTTCATTGCCTGTGCCGAACACCTGATTGCCCAGGGCCTGACCCGCTCCGAACAATTGGTCATCAGTGGCGGCAGCGCCGGTGGCCTGCTGATCGGTGCGGTGCTCAACCAGCGCCCCGAGCTGTTCAAGGCCGCCATTGCCGAAGTGCCGTTCGTGGATGTGCTCAATACCATGCTCGACCCCGAGCTGCCGCTGACCGTCACCGAATACGACGAGTGGGGCAATCCTCAGGAGCCCGAGGTTCATGCGCGCATCAAGGCCTACGCGCCTTACGAGAATGTCAGTGCCCAGGCCTATCCCGCCACACTCGTCATTGCCGGTTACAACGACAGCCGCGTGCAGTATTGGGAAGCCGCCAAATGGGTCGCCCGATTGCGTGCGACCAGGACAGACGACAACCTCCTGCTGCTCAAGACCGAACTGGGTGCCGGGCATGGTGGCATGAGCGGACGCTATCAGGGGCTGCGCGATGTCGCGCTGGAATACGGGTTTATCTTCAAGGTTTTGCAGTTGGACTGAACTTGGCCTGAAAAGTCTGTCTTAGTAGCATCGGGAGCACTGACCTGCTCCCCTGCGACTCATTCAGACAGAACAAGACCGAACCATGTCAGAACAACCGTCACACCTGAACAATGCCATACGCGACATGCTGCTGGACTGCGGCCTGTTCGATACGTTGCTGCCCGCCGATTATCTGACCGTCGCGGGGTATTTCAGCATCAGCGACATCCAGGAAGGCCAGAGTATTTTCAATGAAGGCGATGCCGGTACGTTCATGTGCATCATCGATCGAGGCACGGTTTCGGTACAGAAACTGAACCCCGAAGGCCAGCAGGTGGAAATCGCCACGCTGCGTCGGGGCCGGGCTTTTGGCGAAATGGCCGTACTGGATGGCGAACGCCGTTCGGCCAGTTGCATTGCCGCTTCGGACTGCCAGTTGTTGAATCTGGGGCGCGACTCCCTGGACAAGATGCTTGAAGAGGCACCAAAGATTGCCGCCAAGATCATTCGGGCTCTGGCCGTCTCACTGTCCAAGCGTTTGCGCATGGTGGATGGCCAACTGCTTTCCCAGCAGGTGTGAGTTTCGTCATCTGACGCTAAACTTGTGCGCATCTCCGCTTTCAATGCGCACACGACACAGGTGACACCATGAGCACGGCCAACCCTCCTTCCAACACGTCCAAGCTGGACCGTATCCTGGCCGACGCCCAGCGTGACCGTGAAATGGGTTATCGCGACAAGGCGCTGCGCATGTACCCCCATGTCTGCGGACGTTGCGCTCGCGAGTTCTCGGGCAAGCGCCTGAGCGAACTGACCGTTCACCATCGCGATCACAACCATGACAACAACCCGCAGGACGGTTCCAACTGGGAATTGCTGTGCCTGTATTGCCACGACAACGAGCATTCGCGCTACACGGATCAGCAGTATTTCTCGGACAGCTCCCTCAGCACACCGAAAGCGGCCAAGGCCACCCACAACCCGTTTGCGGCGCTGGCGGGAATGATGAAGAAAGATCAATAACCGCCCTTTCAGGCATGGAGCCGCTATGAAATCGTAGCGGTCCCCTCTGCGAACGCCTGATGCGATCTGGCTATTTCAATGGCATGGGCAATCCCGTGCCTGCACTCGATATTGCGAGCGATCCCTCCGAGAGAGCTCTGCCCTGCTCCCAATAAAGAACCGCCATTGATCAACACGGCAAGCCCGGCGGTTACCCACATTTTTCCACCACTCATGATGCCCGCCTCCGGGAAGCGCCGGCGACCTGCTGAAGCTCGGCCAGTGCAGGCGCACTCGCTTCATAAGTACGGGTTTTAAGCTGAGGGTTCATGCTGGTGATGGTGACCACGGCAATGAAAACGACGTAAAGAGAGATCGCGATATAAGCGCCCTGTTTGATTGAATCAAGAATGGCAGTGGCCATGTTTACAACTCCACAATGTGTTTCATGGCCGACAGGATCGTCGATAAACGGCTTATTTAAAAACGATGACTCTGCATGACAACTATCAGCGCGCTTGATAATGAGCGCATTACACCTCCTCTTGATAACCCCATAAAAAACGCCCCGTTACTTCTTGAGTAACGGGGCGTTTGTCGGAACGCTCAGGCCACAGTAGATGCCTGGTCTGCCACGTAATGGACAGGGGTCGCAAAAACCTGTGTGAGCGTGTGAAAGCGATGGATGATCACTGATCGTTCAAGACTTCACTGCGCAGACTTGTGATCCAGTGCGGCATAGAAGTTGGCACTTTGTTGCAGGTACTTGGGTGTATACGTCTGGGTCGCGTGAGCCTTTTTATCGGTCACTTCAACACTGGCACTGGCCGGAAGAACAACGGATGCCGAAATGGCCGATGCGGCAATGATGGAAAAGATATTGAAGTTCATATCGCTGACCCTCGGTAGTCTTTTATATAAGCACGCTTGGATTCAAGTGGTGGCCGTTCTGGCCGTGACTCAAACTTACGCCCGAGGAAGGTCATTCAAAAATCTTTTATGGCACTAGCTCATATCAATTGGATTAATAATGGCTCCAGCCCACGTAAACCGAGGGCTGGAGCCTTGAGGCGTTCAATCGTCGGTCAGGAAATGCAGATCCGAAGGCGAATCAAGATCGACTCTCTGCACCGTTTCCCCCAGCATTCCGCTTTGCGGATCACGGCGAACCGTCACGATCTGATTGCTTTTCTGATTGGCAAACAGCATGAAATGGCCACTGGGGTCGACACTGAACTCCCGAGGCTCCTTCCCTTCCACCGAACGACGCTGTATTTCCTCGAGCGCCCCGGTGGCCGGGTCGATCCGGAACACCAGTATCTGATTAGCCTCACCACGGTTGGTGACATAGAGGAACCGACCATCAGGTGATGCATGCAGGCCCGCTGCGCCATTGAGCTGCTGCACACCCTGATTTTTCAGGTCGATCAGTTGAGTCTGCCTGAACTCGCCGTCCAGGTAATCGAACACCACGACCTGCGCCGTCATCTCCACAACCAGCCAGGCATGCCTGCCGTCGCGGCTGAACAGGATATGCCGTGGCCCGCTGCCGGCAGGCAACTGGACCGAAGGCGTGCTGGCTGGCTGCAAAGGCCTGTCCTGGCTGCCGTCATAGCGGTACACAAACAGCTTGTCGGCCCCCAGATCCGCAGCCACCACATAATTGCCATCAGGAGTCGGCACCGCCGCATGCACATGGGAGGACATCTGCCGTTCCCGGTTGACCTCGCTGGCACGATTAGGTCCGGCCACCTGTACGACCTCTTGAAGCTTGCCATCCTTGCCAACCGGTACCACCGCCAGAGAACCGCCCGGATCGGGTTGTACCGCATAGTTGGAAACCAGCAGGTATCGGCCGTCAGGGCTCAGGCTCGAATGCGTGGGTTCTTCGCCCTGGCTCCTGACCTGATTGATGAACGTCACCTCATGAGTACCGGGAGCAATGGCAAAACTGCTGACCTTGCCCACCACATCACTCTGCCCCGGTCCGTTCTCATTGACCGCATACAGATAACGGCCATCTCTGGATACGGTCAGCCAGGAAGGGTTTTCAGTCCGGATCACCTGACGCGGCGCGGGGTCGATCTTGCCCGTCTGGCTGTTGAAAGCGAAACGGTAGATGCCTTCACTCTTGCCCTGAGTGTAGGAACCCACCAGCAAATCGATATCGGACATGGTCTGGGCCTGAACGGGGAAAACGCTGATTGCGCTGGCAAGCGCCAGCCACGGCAGAAACGCGGGGGTCATAGAGGCATTCCTTTCTTGTTGAAATTATGGGTGCCGGCTACGCGACAGTCCGATGTATGACACCGCTGTCGCTCAGGTAGTTTTATCGCAGAATCAATCCAGTTCGCCTTCATCCTCATCGCCTGGCGTAAACGCATCGAGGCAGACAATACGGTGATCGGCAGTGCCGTCGTTGATGACCCAGCTTTGCAGGCTTTCATCGAAGGTGGCAGCCTGAATCTGCGCCTGGCTGAAGCGCCATACCTTGCGCTCGCGGCCATCCATGCACTCGATATTCAAGTCATCGGCCAGGGTGAACTCCCAAGCGTGCAGGCCATCGATTTCCAGCATGGTGGTGGCTTGCAGGGCGGCCAGAAGGGTGGTGGGTGTGGTTGTCATGGGGGAAATCATCAGCCTTGGGGAAAAGACGAATGATAGGACAAAAGGGGCATCGGCGGCATCAGAACCACGCCACTCACACAATAAACCACCTTGACTTCAGATACCCCTTGATACGTTCAGGTTTAATACCCCGCTACACCACAGGTGTGATCACACCCTTATCAATCGAAGCGACCTTGTCCATGGGCACTTCAATTTGCTGTTCCGGAGAAGTCATACTGTAAAATGTCGCCAGACGTGTTTGATAGTCCACCAATCCAAGGGTGCCACGCTGAGGTTCTTTAGTACCACAAAAGGCAGCAGGAATTATGAACTCAGTACCTTCTGGGGTAAAAGCGAATATTGACTCGTCACGCAGTTCCAAAGCAACAGCATATTCGTCAAACCAGCGCGTCCCGGTCCAGTAAATAATCCTTTCCGCATTGGCAGGTGGCGCCTTGCCAAAGCGTTTGTCACGCACCTCACGCCGATTGACGCTGGTGATATTATCAACAAGTACAGTATCCACCCTCCCCTTATAGTTTTTATATTCAACCGTAATCGTCCGCTTCGCGGCATCAACCGCTTGCAGCGTACCCTCATACACAATATTGACCTCCCCGGACTTCTCCGTCACCCTGACAGGAGACCCCAGTTTGGTTTTAACAAAACTGTCCATCACCTCATCCATTGTGCCCACTCCTGTGACACCCATACGCCCCTATTATATTAGTTGTGTTTTTTTGCCCTCCCAGACCATCAGGCGGGACCGCTAGACCATTTTCAACTTTAAAGCCCAGTGATTAAGCCCCGATAATTGACTATAAAAACCATGAAGGGTGTTCTGAAAACATACCCCCTTACTATTACTTTAGGTCTTTAAACTTAGAGTCAATATTCAATAAAACGATTAACGTTCTTCAATGCCACTCTCTGTTCAGTCCCCCGAAAAGAAACGAGAAACAAGGGGGAACGGAGCTAATAATTGCGCGATGATGGCGCTCAAATCCAAGGTGTTGAGCGCCTCTTCTGAACTACAGCCCGGTAAGTGCCAGCCATGCCCTTATCGACCTGGGCAACTCCCGGCCCTTCCCCACATAACTGACAAGGCTGCTCATCAGGATGGCAAGCACGCCAGTCCCCATCAGCAGAAGCAAGCGTAATTTTATGGACATCCGGCTGCTCTCTTGTGGTCCGTCAGATAGAGCCAAACATGGATATAGAGTGGTTGTCGGCACCTGCGCCCGCTTAGTTAAGACCATTTGCAGGCTTTCGCTCCCAGGCATGCTCCAGGCACGCCATGTACCTGTGTGAAAACGCCCGGCATTGTCTACCCTTCTGAACGGCCAAGGTTATCAGCAGACGCTCTGGAACAGGCCATTCAAGCCCCCATGAAGGAGAAAGAACATGTCGAACGACACCGGCCTCGACCGCCGGGCATTGCTCAAAGCCGGTGCCTTACTCGGTGCAGGCCTCGCCATGCCAGGCTGCGCAACAAGCAGCAACACCTCACCTGCTGCGGCACAAAAGCCCGCTCACCTATTGATCCGCCACGCCACGATTCTGAGCATGGACCCGCAACTCGGCGACATCCGCGACGGGGATGTGCGCATTCGCGATGGGCTCATCGTTGCCGTCGGCAAGCAGCTCCCCATCGAAGGAGCCACGGTACTGGATGCAACGGGCATGATTCTGATCCCCGGCATCGTCGACACGCACTGGCACCTGTGGAACAGCCTCATGCGCAACAGCGCGCCGGTACGCGGTGAAGCCTTCTTCAAGACTCAACTGGCACTGAGCAAAAGGCTGACACCCGAGCTGTCCGCCCTTGGCGTACGCCTTGGGCTGGCACAAGCCACCGCCGCCGGGATCACGACCGTCAATAACTGGGCCCACAACATTCGTAACCCGGCCTTTGCCTACGCGGAATTGCAAGCATTGGTACAGAGCGGATTAAGGTCCCGAATGTGGTACGGCTACCCTCAGGAGCTGGCCGCCACGGCGCCGATGGATTTCAATGACATCCAGCGCTTCCAGAAACAACTGGAGGCACCGGCTTATCGCCGGGTGGATCTGGGCATGGCCATCCGCGGCCCGGAACGCACGGAGGCCAACATATGGCAGCAGGAGTTCGCCTTTGCCAGGCAGCACGCCCTGCCCGTCTCGACGCATATCGGCGTCACCCGTCAGGCGCAACAGAAAAAGGCCATCCAGCAATTGGCCCGACTCGGACTTCTGAGCCCCGACTTGCAACTGGTGCACGCCACCCACGTGGACGCCGCCGACTTGCAAGCCATTGCCCACAGCGGTGCGACGGTCTGCCTGACGCCACTGACAGAAATGCGCATCGGCTATGGCCTGCCGCCGGTAATGGCCTTGCATGACGCCAGGGTGCCCTTGAGCCTGGGCATCGACACGCTGGTCTTGAGCGGCAACGCCAACCCGTTCATGGTCATGCAGACCACCCTGAACCTGGCCACGGCCATGAGCGAAAACGAAGCAGCTCTGACAGCGGCAGACGTACTCTACTGGGCGACCCAGGGCGGAGCGGACAGTATGGGGCTGGGTAAAGTCATCGGCTCCATCACCGTGGGCAAACGTGCCGATCTGGCACTGATCGACGGGCATAGGCTCGGGATTGCACCGATAACCGATGCGACAGCCAGTGTTGTACAAAGCGCCACGCCCAATGATGTCGATACCGTGATTGCCGAGGGCCGGCTGCTCAAACAGGGCGGCAAGCTGTTGGAAGTGGACACCGAAAAACTGGCAAACGAAGCGATCGAGGGATGGCTGGCAATCAGTCGGTCTTGAGGTTCTCGTTCCCCTCTAGCGCTCGTTCATGTCGCCCCAGTAAATATCCGCACACACCCCAGCCCGCGGCCAGCAACGCCCCCACCAGCATGGCCGCGGCGGGGTGCTCACCCAGCAGGTCAATCGCCCGCTTTAGCCAGCCACTCGCCGCATCGCCGCCGCGATAGACCACCGTGTCGATAAAGTTCTTGGCCTTGTACTTCTGCTCGGCCGGCAAGACGGCGTAAAGCATTTCCCGCCCCGGCCTGACAAGGGCATATTCACCGACCCGGCGCACAACCATGACCACCACGAATATCGAGAACAACGGTGCAACCGCCAACGCCAGAAAACCCGGCACCATCAGCACCGGAACAAGGATCAACAACACGCCGACACCCAGACGCCTGGCCAGATGACCTGCCAGAAAAACCTGAACGATCAGGGACAAGGCCTGCACGGTGGCGTCGATCAGACCGAAGACGCGTGTCTGATCGGTGCGGTCCGGAAAATACTCGACCATCAGACGAGCCTGCTCGAAATACAGAAAGGTGTTGATACTCGCCAGCATCAGCACAAACAGCGTGATCCCCATCAAGTAAGGCGATCGCAGTGTCTGGGTCGCGCCCGAAAAGGGATTGCCACCCAGAGCCTTGTGCCTCGGCGCTGGCTCATCGGCCTGCGCCAGAGGACGTCCCTCCCGCCAGCGATGCAACCCGGTTGCCGCACCGGCACAGACCCACAACAGCAATGCACTGATCATCAATAAACCGGCATGCCCCAGCGGCTTGACCAGCATCGCGCCCATCACAGGCCCCACCAGCCCGCCAACGCTTGCACCTCCGGCAATCAACGCAAAAGTGCGCCTGGCCTGTCCGGCCGTCATCACATCGGCCAGGACGCTCCAGGCCAGTGAAATCGCAATCAGATTGAACACCGACAACCAGATATAAAAGGTACGTGCCGCCCAGACGCTGTCCGGGTAAAGCCAGAACACCGCGGCGAACATCAACAAGATGAAGGCGCAGCCCGTGTAGATCCAGAGCGCCAATACCCGGCGAGGGACTTTCGAGGCCAGCCAGCCAAACACCGGCAACATGACCAGTGTGGCCAGGAACGTGCCCGTAAACAGCCATTGCAGGTTATCCACCCCGCCCGCAATCCCCATCGTTTCTCGCACGGGGCGTAGCATGAAGTACCCCGTGAACAACGCGAAAAACATCAGAAGGCCAATGAGCACAGGCCGGGCCTCGCCTGGTTCGATGTTGAACAGTCTGAAAACATTGTGCATCAGTGGCGTAGCGGGTTTGCCAGGCATCGTTGCTCCTGATGTGCTGAAACTCGACTGAAAAAAATATCAAAAAGCCACTACTGTTTTGATCAATGCTGTCGATAAAGGCGGCATCGTTTTAACTTACAGGGATTGGTTACATGCCGCTTTATATACTTCGCCGTCTGGCAACACTGACTTTACTCGCTTGCCTGGCGCTTACCGGCTGCGCAAATGTTCAACCGCCAGTACCACTGGATCAACAATTCTGGGATACCAAAGAGCCAACCATCGGCGTAGCAATCAGCGTGCTGCCAGAACCGGTGCTTGCACTGACAGGTAATCAGGGTCTTCTGGATCTGGCCATCAATAAAGGCGTCAACAGCAGCCTCAGCGATAACGTCGAGAAATGGCAAGTGCGCGATTTCAATACACTGCCCGATGCCATTGTCGCCAAGTTACAGGCCAAAGGTTACAAGGCCAAACGAATCAACGAGCCGGTGGATTTGAATGCCTATAAGGAAATCAGTTTTCGCGAAGGCTATACAGTCCGCGACCTGACCCCCCTCAAAGCCGCTTATGGTGTTGATCGCCTGTTATTGGTCAATATCCTGGTGACCGGAGCAACTCGCAGCTATCACAGCATCGTGCCGACCAGCGTTCCCATGGCACAGGTAGGTGGACAGGGCATGATTGTCAATCTGGCAGACAACAAACTACTGTGGTTTCAACCCTTTGCCGCCGTGCAGGCCGCTCAAGGCGAGTGGGACGAACCGACTTACACCAACCTGACCAATGCGTTCTACCAGACGATAGACACAAGCCGTCAGCAAATGCTTACACCGTTCAAATAATGAAACGCTTGCTGAAAGCGGCCAGCGCCCTGATCCTGCTGACACTTGTCGGTTGCGCACAGAAATCCGCGCCGCAAGCTGGCTTCAAGTCTCAAGACGCGACGTCATACGTCTTGGCCCATGGGATCAAAGTGGACCTGCAACTGCCACAGGCATTTGTCGGTGCCAACACCGTGATCGACGCCAAAACGGCGCAAGCCGCAGCGTCGTCGAGCCACAATCTGGTCGCGAGTTCGAGCAATAGCGCCGGAGTCGCCGGACTGCTGGTAGCCAGCTTGATCAACACTCAGATGGGCAGCGGTAGCTTGCAGCGTAATGCAGAACAAAGCGCCCTAGAGGATTCTCGGCCGCTGGCGGATCTGTTGGCAAGCATGCCGTTGCAGGAGTATCTGCAACGGCGCTTCCAGCAAGCCTCGCTGGCCGCAGGCCTCAAGCAAGGAACGGGGGACATCAGCGCACGTCTGGCAATAGAACCTCAACTGATACTGACACCTGATCGAAGCACCTTCGTATTGAGCAATCAGGTGCAGGTTCAAGATATTGCCGGTACAGCCCTGTATCGCATGCGCATCGAAGTGGCCGGTCAGCCGATTCGGCGCTGCGGCGAACAATGCATCGATGATGGAGCCCTGGATCTGAAACAGGTCACAGCTGTTCTCGATGAGTGTATCGACGAGTCGATGCGCGTGCTGGTCAATGATCTGATACTGCCAACACCACCGGAATCTGCTCAGGAAACCATACGCTATGTGCTCAATGGTCAACGTGTAGTCGAGCGTGGTTATCAGTTGACCGGCAGCGGCAAATACTGGCGTTATCGTAACCTTTACGGCGCGCTGAAATCAGTGCCTGTGCCGTTCGAGGATGCAATGACACCGGCACAATTGCAGTCGGTTTACGGACGATAGCGAAAATCGTTTTCCTCCCTGCCGCTCGTATTGCCCATTTACGATGCTCTTGAGCAGAGAAGACAGTTTCGCGGGAACATGGGCTCCTTACGTGTCCCGAATCGCGTGCTCTGCTCAGGGTCATGTAATGATCAACCAGCTCCCCCCACCCTACGCGCCCGCGCCGCATGCAGTTTCTTGTAGCTGTCGATCAGGCGCTGATGCCTGTCGAGCCCTTCCAGCTTCATGCTCGTCGGCGTCAGGCCGAAGAAGCGCACGCTGCCGTCCATTGAGCCGAGCACGGCGTCCATCCGCTCGTTGCCGAACATACGGCGGAAATTGACTTCGTAATCCTCGAGAGCCAGTTCTTCGTCCAGTTCCACTTCCAGCACCACATTCAGGGCCTGATAGAACAAGCCGCGCTCGACGGTGTTGTCGTTGAATTGCAGGAAGGCCTCCACCAGCTCTTTCGCGTCTTCAAATCGCTTCAGAGCGAGATGGATCAGCAGTTTCAGCTCCAGAATCGTCAACTGTCCCCAGGCCGTGTTGTCGTCGAACTCGATGCCGATCAAGGTCGTGATATCGGTGTAATCATCCAGCTCGCTGTCTTCCAGACGCTTGACCAGTTTCTTCAGTGCGACAGGGCTCAGCGTATGCAGGTTCAGGATGTCGGCGCGGAACGCCAGTGCCTTGTTGGTGTTATCCCAGATCAGGTCTTCCACCGGGTAGATCTCGGAATAACCCGGCACCAGGATACGGCAGGCCGACGCCCCCAGATGCTCGTACACCGCCATGTACACTTCCTTGCCCATGTCTTCGAGAATGCCGAACAGGGTCGCGGCTTCTTCGGCATTGGAGTTTTCACCCTGGCCGGAGAAATCCCATTCGACAAACTCGAAATCAGACCTGGCACTGAAGAAGCGCCACGACACCACGCCGCTGGAGTCGATGAAGTGCTCGACAAAGTTGTTCGGTTCGGTCACTGCATGGCTTTCAAAGGTCGGCTGAGGCAAGTCGTTCAGGCCCTCGAAGCTGCGGCCCTGCAGCAACTCCGTCAGGCTACGTTCCAGCGCCACTTCAAAACTCGGGTGTGCCCCGAACGAAGCAAACACGCCGCCGGTGCGCGGGTTCATCAAGGTGACGCACATCACGGGGAATTCCCCGCCCAGCGACGCATCCTTGACCAGTACCGGGAAGCCCTGCGCCTCCAGCCCCTGAATGCCGGCCAGGATGCCGGGGTATTTTGCCAGCACGTCCTGCGGCACATCGGGCAGTGCGATTTCACCTTCCAGAATTTCGCGCTTGACCGCCCGCTCGAAGATTTCAGACAGGCACTGAACCTGCGCTTCGGCCAGCGTGTTACCGGCGCTCATGCCGTTGCTGAGGAACAGGTTTTCGATCAGGTTGGACGGGAAATACACCACCTCGCCATCCGACTGGCGCACATAGGGCAGCGAACAGATACCACGCTCGGTGTTGCCGGAGTTGGTGTCGTAGAGATGCGAGCCACGCAGTTCGCCGTCGGGGTTGTAGATCTCCAGGCAGTATTCGTCGAGGATTTCCTCTGGCAGCGCATCCTTGCGGCCCGGCTTGAACCAGCGCTCGTCCGGGTAATGCACGAATTCCGCATTGGCGATCTCTTCTCCCCAGAACTGATCGTTGTAGAAGAAGTTGCAGTTCAGCCGCTCGATGAACTCGCCCAGCGCCGAGGCCAGCGCGCTTTCCTTGGTCGCGCCCTTGCCGTTGGTGAAACACATCGGCGACTGCGCATCACGGATATGCAGCGACCACACATTGGGAACGATATTGCGCCACGAAGCGATTTCGATCTTCATGCCCAGGTCCGCCAGAATGCCCGACATATTGGCGATGGTCTGTTCCAGCGGCAGGTCCTTGCCTGCAATGCAGGTGCCTGCGCCTGACACCGTGGCAGGCATCAGCAACGCCTGGGCATCGGCGTCCAGGTTTTCCACCTCCTCGATCACGAACTCCGGCCCGGCCTGCACCACTTTCTTGACCGTGCAACGGTCGATGGAACGCAGGATGCCCTGACGGTCCTTGGCAGAGATATCCGCCGGCAGCTCGACCTGGATCTTGAAGATCTGGTTGTAGCGGTTCTCCGGGTCGACAATGTTGTTCTGCGACAGCCGGATGTTGTCCGTGGGAATGTTGCGGGTCTCGCAATACAACTTCACGAAGTAAGCCGCACACAAGGCCGATGAGGCCAGGAAATAGTCGAACGGTCCCGGTGCCGAACCATCGCCCTTGTAGCGGATAGGCTGATCGGCCACCACCGTGAAGTCATCGAATTTGGCTTCAAGACGAAGGTTGTCGAGAAAGTTGACCTTGATTTCCATGTGGGATTACCAGAATAGCGAGCATACGATTTGGCCGCCATTATCCGGTTTTTCAGAGGGAAGTCTTGTGCTTTCAGGGTTTTTAGCCCAGCGCCCGGCGTCACAGCCGTCTTGTTTTCACTCAGGAAAAGTCGATGTGTTTACGCTTGAACAAACGAGGGAGATGACCTGTACGCCATCGAGGACCGCAGCGACTCCATTGTTTTAGCCAACCTGAACCAGCCGACGTTCCTCATGTGCGATGAACGAGGTTTATGGATCAGCGAGGACTCGACACACCGCGCCCGCTTGTTGCTGGTTGACCCGCAAGGGCATCAGCAGACCATCCTGTCGTTTCTGAAAGCCCCGCAATCGATCATTCGTACCGACCGAGGCACTTACTTGCTGGCGGAAGGTGGGCGTGACCGGATTCTGGAGCTGACGCCGCCTGTCGCGCAGTAAACCGTGGGAGCGAATTCATTCGCGAGAGGCCCGTGAGGCCGAAGAGAATCTATAGCCCTCAATGACGTCTCGCGAATGAATTCGCTCCTACAGAAATCAAGCGGCGTTCCGGGTCCTACATGTATCAAACCCCGGCGCGCAAGGCCTCGAGCACAAGCGAAAAGGCCGGCGACGGCAACTTTCGGCTGGGGTAATACAGGTGATACCCCTCAAACGGAGGGCACCAGTCGGCCAGTACACGGACCAGACGGCCGTCCTCGATATAGGGTGAAAACTCCTCCTCAGGCAGATAGGCAACTCCCAGACCTCCGACGGCAGCCTCCGCGATATGAGGGGTGGTGTTGAAGATCAGTTGGCTCTCGACACGGACTTTCACCTTGCGACCGCGCCGCTCGAACTCCCAGGCGTCCAGCCCGCCATGGGTGGGAAAACGGATGTCGATGCAGCGGTGGGCCATCAGGTCCTGCGGTGTCCTGGGGGGCGGGTTTCTGGCGAAGTAAGACGGCGCGGCCACCACCGCCATGCGCAAGGCCGGGCCAATGGGCACCGCAATCATGTCTTTATGGACGGTGCTGCTGAAGCGCACGCCAGCATCGAAACGATCGGCCACGATATCCCGAAATCCATAATTGATATCGAACTCAAGCTTGATGTCGGGATACTCCAGCAACAGCGGCATGAGCCTGGGCAACAGGATGGTTTTCAGGACGAAATCACCGCAGGTTATACGTACCGTTCCCGCCGGCTTGTCACGAAGCTCCGTCAGGGCATCCAGCTCAGCCTCGATCTCGTCGAAGCGGTAACCGATGGTCTGCATGAGACGTTCACCGGCGCTGGTGGGTGAAACGCTACGGGTCGTGCGGGTCAGCAACCGGATTTTCAGACGCTTCTCCAGCCCGGAAACCGTCTGGCTCAGGGCTGACTGGGTCACCCCCAAATGTGCCGCTGCACGGGTAAAGCTGCCCTCACGTGCCACGGTCACGAAGGCCAGCAAATCGTTGAGATTGTGTCGTGGCATAGGATTCGACCCCACTCCATTGATTAGCCCGGCTTATAACGAGATCAACCGTTCATTAGCTTATCAAGCATGCCTGACTCGCTGAGAATACGGCAAGCCGCGCACAGAGACTTCTTGCAGGCAAATCAACATCGCGGGGCGAGCACTGCAACGACGTGGCGTACCCCCTTCCCTATCCACTTGAAACGGGAGCTCTTCGTGAAAAAACTCATCATGTTGCTCAGCCTTTTCATGGCGTCGCTCTCAGCAACAGGAGCCGATATGTCCAATGGCGCAAATAACTTCTACACCAGCGATCAAGTGACCGTGCAGAAGGTCACCTTCAAGAATCAGTACCAGATGAAAACCGCCGGGAACCTGTTCATTCCCAAGAACCTGAATCTGGGCAACAAGCATCCGGCGATCATTGTCGGGCACCCGATGGGCGCAGTGAAGGAGCAGAGTGCGAACCTTTATGCGCAGAAAATGGCCGAACAGGGCTTTGTCACTCTGTCTCTGGACTTGTCCTTCTGGGGTGATAGTGAAGGGCAACCGCGCAATGCGGTTTCACCGGATCTCTACGCCGAAGACTTCAGTGCGGCCGTCGACTATCTGGGCACCCAGACTTTCGTGGACCGTAACCGGATCGGTGTCATCGGTATCTGCGGCAGCGGCAGCTTTGTCATCAGCGCAGCCAAGATCGACCCTCGCATGAAAGCCATTGCCACCGTCAGCATGTACGACATGGGCGCCGCCAACCGCAATGGCCTCAAACACTCAGCGACGCTCGAACAGAGAAAACAGACCATCGCGGCAGCGGCCGAGCAGCGTTATGTCGAGTTCACGGGAGGCGAGACGAAATACACCAGCGGCACCGTCCACGAACTGACCGACAAGTCCAATGCCATCGAGCGCGAGTTCTATGATTTCTATCGCACGCCTCGTGGCGAGTTCACGCCAAAGGGCTCGTCTCCCCTGCTGACCACGCACCCCACGCTGACCAGCAACATCAAGTTCCTGAACTTCTACCCGTTCAACGATATCGAGACGATTTCTCCACGCCCGATGTTGTTCATCGCCGGTGAAAACGCTCACTCTCGCGAATTCAGCGAAGAAGCCTATCGACTGGCGGGGCAGCCCAAGGAACTGGTGATCGTGCCGGGTGCCGGTCATGTGGACCTCTATGACCGTGTCGACCTGATCCCGTTTGACAGACTGGCTTCGTTTTTTCTGACTCACCTGAAGTAACCACGGCCCCCGGTCCTGCCAACAGGCAGAACCGGGGAAACCCATATCGGGTGCCGGCTACCGCACCAGGCAAGGCTTCTTGTTATCGAACGTCTAGCCGGAAATCAGGTACTGCATGGCGATGGCATCGTCCCGGGCACGATCGGCGTCTTGCGGGCCACGCTCAGGGAGTTGCCACGACGCAGGAGCATGTCCGAGAACACACCACCCAGAATCCCGCCCAGGAAACCGCACATGGCAGGCAGGGACGCGATGATCCCGGCCTTGAGGATCGTCATGCCCCGCTCCTGCACCAGGTAGACAGGGAACCAGGTAAGGAAGAAGTACGTCAGCGAGTTGATGCAGAACTGCCCGAGATAGACACCGGCCATCATGCGGTTGGTGAGCAGTTGACGGACATAGGTCCACTTGGGGCCGCCGTCCTTTTTCTGCCGCTGTTCATCGATATCGACCAGACCACCGTTTTCAGCGATGTACTGAACCTCGGCGGCATTGGCCAGCGGGTGCTTTTTCGGGCTATGAATGACCCACAGCCAGACCATGGAAAACAGCTTGATCGCTCACAACCATGAAGCCATCGGAGCGGGCCTTGGGTTTCTGTCGTTCAGCGAGAAGTCCGGGCTTTCAGGGCGTCGTAACGCTCAGTCCCGTATTACAAACCGCTCGGAAAGCAGCTGTACACGCTGCATCAGGAGATCAGGGGATGGCTGGTCTGCCAGCAGCCCGTCCAGCGCCAGGATAAACACCTCGGCAGCCGCTTCGTCCTGCAGGATGTTCAACGCGGTGAACGATCCAGCGGGCAAGGTGATTCTTGTATGGGGTCAGCAAGGTTGCCGCCACTGAGTTCGCCATGCGCAGGGCGACACTGACCCGGCCTCAAGCCAACAGTTCGGAAATCCACTGAACCTGCTGCGCAATCTCCTGCACCTTCGCCTCGGGCACGACCTGTCGCGCCCGGGCGAAATCGGCCAGAGTCTTCTGCCTGCTGTGCAGCATGCGCTGCCATTTGGCCAGAAATGCCGGGCTGCGAGCCTGCATCAGTACAGGACCGAAATACAGCTCCTCATCGGAATACAGCACCGGCCCGGAACGCTCGGCCACGATGATCTCGTAGTCGAAACGGTTTTCCCGCAGCACCTCCTCGCAGAGGATGCGATAACCATTGTCCATCAGCCACTGGCGCAACGGCTGTTCACCGCCATTGGGCTGCATGATCAGAAGCTCCTGACCACTCAAGCACGCCTTGTCGCTGTCGAGAATGTCCCGAATCGTCTCCCCGCCCATGCCGCACAGACTGATCGCCGTAATCCCGTCCCCCGGCTCAATAGCCGCCAGCCCGTTGGCCAGGCGCACGGTAATCTGATCGTCCAGCTCGTTCTCCCGCACCGAACGCCGGGCCGCATGAAACGGCGTCAACGCCACCTCCCCCGCCACCGCCGCCTCGATGGCGCCACGCAACACCAGCGCCACCGGCAGATAAGCGTGATCCGAACCGATATCGGCCAGCCGCGCACCGACAGGCACATACGCCGCCACACGCTCCAGACGCATGGACAAGGTTTGTTCGTTCAACGGTTGTCCTCTTGATCGCGCGTTAGCCAGATTGGGGCGCGATTCTGGAGATGATAAGGGGGGATTTCAAATTTATCGGTCCAGGCAACCAATGTAGGAGCGAATTCATTCGCGAAGACAATATTTCAGCCAATCTATTGGCTGCGGATGTACTGGCTTTTCGCGAATGAATTCGCTCCTACATCAGAGGCTGCGTTTCGGTAGAAACGTATCGGGTGGCACTCCAGCCATGCCTCAACGCCGCTCACTCCGGGTACTCACATCGACCCACACGGCCAGCACCAGAATGCTGCCTTTGACGATCATCTGCCAGTAACTGTCCACGTCGAGCATGGACATGCCGTTGTCGAGGCTGGTGATGACCAGTGCTCCGAGCAAAGCGCCGTAAACCGTGCCGGAGCCGCCGCGCATGGAGGTGCCGCCGATGAAGCAGGCGGCGATGGCGTCGAGTTCGCCCATGCTGCCAGCCGAGGGGGAGCCCGCAGCCAGACGCGCGGTATTGACCATCCCGGCCAGGGCGCACATCACGCCCATGATGCCAAAGATCCACAACTTCACCGCCTGCACGTTGATACCGGACAGGCGCGTGGCCTCCATATTGCTGCCCACCGAATAGACCCGACGCCCGAACACGGTCTGGCTGGTCACGTAGCTGAACACGCCAAGCAGAATCAGCAACAGCAGCACCGGCACGGGAATGCCGTCGTAGCTGTTGAGTGTCTGGACGAAAGCCGCCAACACGGCGCCGATCAACACCACACGCAGTAAATCCTGCATCAGCGAATGCGCCGCCAGCCCGTGCAGCGCACGGTTGCGGCGTTGTTTCCAGGTCAGGAACAGCGTCAGCGCGAACAGCACGATGCCCAGGCCCGTTCCGACCGTATGCGGCAGATAGCCCTGCCCCACGTAGACGAGTTCCGGCGATACCGGAGCGATGGTCGTACCGCCGGTAATTCCCAGCAGAATGCCGCGAAACGCCAGCATGCCGCCCAGCCCGACGATGAACGACGGGATGCGCAGGTAAGCGGTCATGTAGCCGTTGGCGAGGCCGATCATCAGCCCGCACAAGGCGACGATGCTCAGGTTGGCCAGCAGCGGTATGTGGTAGATCACGTCGAGAATCGCCGCCAGCCCGCCCAACAGTCCCAGCAACGAGCCGACCGACAGGTCGATCTCGCCGCTGATGATCACCAGCACCATGCCGCAGGCCAGAATCCCGGTGATGGACATCTGCCGCAACAGATTGGAAAGGTTACGCGGGGTCAGGAATCCGCCCTCGGTCTGCCAACTGAAAAACAGCCAGATGATCGCCACGGCGATGACCAGCGCGAGCATTTTGTAGCGTGTGAAAAGCTGTTTGACCTGGTTCATCACGCGGACTTCCGATCGTTAGGGTTAGGGCCAGCGGCCTGGCTGAGCGCGGCGGCGAGCACCTGTTCCTGAGTCAGTTCGTGATTGATGAAGTCACCGCGCAACTGGCCTTCGCCGATCACCAGTACCCGGTCTGAGACACCGAGCACTTCGGCCAGCTCCGAGGAGACCATGATGATCGACACGCCTTCGGCTGCCAGCGCCCCCATCAGCTTGTAGATTTCATACTTGGCACCGACATCAACACCCCGGGTCGGCTCGTCGAGGATCAGCACCTTGGGTCGGGTCAGCAGCATCTTGGCCAGCACGGCTTTTTGCTGATTGCCGCCCGAGAGACTGGTGATCGGCAGGAACGGGCTCGCCGTCTTGAGGTGCATGCGCGAGATTTCATGATCAATGCTGTGCAGCTCGGCCTCGGCGTCGATACGGGTCAGTTTCGCGTAACTGTCCAGCACCGCCAGAGAGATGTTCTGGCCGACGCCCAGGTCTGGAATGATGCCCTGACGCTTGCGGTCCTCGGGGACCATGCACAGCCCGGCGCGGATGGACTTGAGCGGCGTGCGGGTATCGATCAACCGGCCATCGAGCCAGACCTCCCCTTCGTAGCGACCGGTATACGCGCCGAACAGCGCCGACACCAGCTCCGTGCGACCGGCCCCCACCAGTCCGGCTATGCCGAGAATTTCCCCACGCTTGAGAACGAACGAAATGTCGTCGACCCGCTTGCGTTTCGGGTTATCGACGTCGTAGCAGGTGATGTGTCGCGCCTCGAAAATCACCTCGCCAATGCGGTGGGGGTCGGTGGGGTACAGGTTGCTCATTTCCCGACCGACCATCTGGGTGATGATCTGCGGAATGTCCATGTCCGCCATGGCGGTCGTGGCGATGTGTTTGCCGTCACGGATCACCGAAATGGTATCGCAAACGGCGGCCACTTCATCGAGCTTGTGGGAGATGTAGACGCACGCTACGCCCTTGGCCTTGAGGTCGCGGATGATGTCCAGCAGCACCTCGATTTCCGAACGGGTCAGGGCCGAAGACGGCTCATCGAGAATCAGCAGCCGCGCCTTTTTGTTCAGCGCTTTGGCGATCTCCACCAGTTGCTGATGGCCGCCCCCGTACTGGGACACCGGCAGCGACACGTTCATGTCCGGGACTTTCAGTTCACGCATCAGGGCTTCGGCGCGACGGGTCATGGCCGGGTAGTTCATGCGCCCACCGAACAGCGTCAGCTCATGGCCCATGAAGATGTTTTCCGTCACTGACAGGTCGGGCACCAGGGTCAGTTCCTGATGAATGATGACGATACCGGCGGCTTCGGTTTCGCTGATCGACTGCGCCTTGAGCGGCTGACCGTCCCAGAGGATTTCACCGTCCCAGGTGCCGTGCGGATAGACCGCCGACAGCACTTTCATCAGCGTGGATTTACCGGCACCGTTCTCGCCGCACAGGCCGATGCACTCCCCCGCCCGGACCTTGATGTCGATGCCATTGAGGGCTTTGACGCCGTCGAAGGTTTTGACGATGCCATTCATTTGCAGCAGATAGTCGGACATGGCGAGGGCTCGCACGAAAAGGCTCCACTCCCCGGCCACAGGCCGGAGGCCAAACCCGCAGGCGGGAACGTCCCGGACCTGCGGAGTTGTTCAATCGAGTCATGTCGCTCGAAAGATCACTGCCCGGCAATCTGCGCCTTGGTGTAGAACCCGTCCTTTTCCAACAGGTCGATGTTGGCCTTGGTCAACGGAGTTGGCGTCAGGAGGATGGTGTCGACTTGCTTCTTGCCATTGTCGTACTGCGAGCTGTAGGTGGGCTTTTCGTTACGCGCCAATTGCACCGAGAGCTTTGCGGCTTCGGAGGCGATCAGTTTCAGCGGTTTGTAGACGGTCATGGTCTGCGTGCCATCGATTACCCGCTTGACCGCTGCCAGGTCGGCATCCTGCCCCGAAATCGGCACCTTGCCAGCCAGTTTCTGCGCGGCCAGCGCCTGGATCGCACCGCCAGCGGTAGCGTCGTTGGAAGCCACGATGCCATCGATCTTGTTGTCGTTACGGGTCAGGGCATTCTCGACGATGCTCAGCGCTTCGGTGGGGTTCCACTCCTTCACCCACTGCTGACCGACGATCTTGATATCGCCCCGGTCAATGGCCGGTTGCAACACCTTCATCTGACCTTCGCGGAGGATTTTTGCGTTGTTGTCGGTGGGCGCGCCGCCGAGCAAAAAGTAATTGCCCTTGGGCGCGGCCTGCAGCACACCGTTGGCCTGCATCTCGCCCACCTTTTCGTTATCGAAGGAAATGTAGGCATCGATATCGGCGTTGAGAATCAGCCGGTCATAGGACACCACCTTGATCCCGGCCTTCTTGGCTTCGGCCACCGCGTTGGTCAACACCGTGGCGTTGAACGGCACGATCACGATCACATCCACGCCACGGGAAATGAGGTTTTCGATCTGGGAGATCTGCTTCTGTTCGTTGGCATCGGCCGACTGGACAAAGACCTTGGCGTTCATCTTTTCCGCCGCCGCGACGAAGTAATCCCGGTCACGGGACCAGCGCTCCAGGCGCAGGTCATCGATGGAAAAACCGATTTTCGGGTTGGCTGAATCGGCCATGGCCGGAATCGACAACAGGGCCAGCGCCCCGGCCAGTAGCGTGCGTTTGAAGGTGTTCATGGTGGTGCGTCCTTTTATTGTTGTTTGAAAGACACTGCCTGACGATGAATATCGTGCTGGTACAACTGTAGAGCGTCGCCCGGTTGGCCCGGCACAGATTTGTCGTGAGAATGTAACAACGGCTGGCCGTCAGCGATAAATGAACCGGTTGACGAGGTTTTCCAGCATTTCCTGCCTGCCGCTGACGGCCTGCGGGTTCAGCTCGTTGGCGAAAGCATGTTCGGCCAGCGATTCGAGGCTGAACCCACCGGCGAGCACCTGTTGGCCCAACGGCTGCTGCCAGCCCGCGTAGCGCTGATCCTTGAAGTGCTGCAATCGGTCGTTCTGCAACATCGCCGCCGCACGCTCCAGAGACAGCGCAAGCACATCCATCGCCGCGACATGGCCATGGAACAGATCGATTTCGTCGAGGCTCTGGCGTCGCACCTTGGAATCGAAATTGAACCCGCCGTTCTTGAAGCCTCCCGCCTTGAGAATTTCATAGGTGGCCAGGGTCATCTCTTCGACACTGTTGGGAAACTGATCGGTATCCCAGCCGTTCTGCGGGTCGCCACGGTTGGCATCGATGCTGCCGAAAATCCCCAGTGAAACTGCCGTGGCAATCTCATGATGGAAACTGTGACCGGCCAGGGTCGCGTGGTTGGCCTCGATGTTGACCTTGATTTCGTTTTCCAGACCGAACTGCTGCAAAAAGCCGAATACCGTGGCGCTGTCGTAATCGTACTGGTGCTTGGTCGGCTCCTGCGGCTTGGGCTCGATCAGCAGATCTCCCTGAAAACCGATCTTGTGTTTGTGCTCGACCACCATGCGCATGAAGCGACCCATCTGTTCGCGCTCGCGCTTCAAGTCGGTGTTGAGCAGGGTTTCATAGCCTTCGCGCCCGCCCCACAACACGTAGCTGGAGCCTTTGAGGCGCTGGGTGGCGTTCATCGCACTGAACACCTGAGCGGCGGCGCAGGCAAACACTTCCGGGTCCGGGTTACTGGCAGCACCCGCGGCAAAACGTGGATTGCTGAAACAATTGGCGGTGCCCCACAACAGCTTGATGCCGCTTTGCGCCTGATGCTGCTCCAGGCGGTCGACCATCTGCGCGAAGTGGTTGCGGTACTCCCGGAGCGAGCTGCCTTCCGGCGCTACATCCGTATCATGGAAGCAGTAATAGTCGATCCCCAGCTTGCTGAAGAACTCGAAGGCCGCTTCTGCCTTGCCCATCGCCACTTCCATCGGATCGCCCGCGTGCTGCCATGGACGCTTGAAGGTCCCTGCGCCAAACACATCGGAACCCGGCCATACAAAGCTGTGCCAATAGCAGACCGCCATACGCAAGTGCTCGCGCATGGGTTTGCCGAGGATGAGCTTGTTGGCATCGTAGTAGCGGAAAGCCAGAGGCGAATCGCTGGCCGGGCCTTCGTAGAGAACCCTTTCGACTTCGGGGAAGTAAGCCATGGGCAATGTCCTTTGTTGTTCTTGTCGGTGGCTCGATACTAACAACCGCCCTGCGCCTGAAAATTATGAAAATCGCCAACAGAGAGTGCGATTTTGCGTACTGGCGCCTACGCTGTGACCACTCCTTTGGTGTGAACCGGCCCAGGACAATAACAATGAAAACCATACCGCCCGTACACCGCGTTGCCCTGCTGTTCAACGGCAGCAAGATCTACGACCGCGGCATCATCAGCGGCATCGGCAACTACCTGAGCAGCACCCGCGCATCCTGGGATCTGTTTCTGGAAGAAGACTTCCTCTGCCGCCTGAAAGGCATCGAACGCTGGCAAGGTGACGGGATCATCGCCGACTTCGACGACCCGCTGATTGGCGAAGCGCTGGCCGGAAGCAAACTGCCGGTGGTGGCCGTGGGCGGCTCCTATCAGGACGAGCGCGCCTACCCCAAAGGCATTCCCTACGTCGCCACCGACAACAAGGCAATGATCACCCTCGCCTACGAACACCTGATCGAAGCCGGGCTGACGCGCTTTGCCTGCTTCAGCCTGCCCGAAGCCCAGGCCAACCGCTGGGCCCAGGAGCGGGAAAAAGCCTTTCGCTGGCTGATGCAACGCGACGGCCTGCACGCCGAGGTCTACCGCGGCATGGGCACCAGCGCGCCGCTGTGGGACAGCGCCGTCGAACAACAGATCGCCTGGCTGCAAAGCCTGCCCAAGCCCATCGGCATCATCGCCGTCAGCGACGCCCGCGCCCGACAACTGCTGCAAGCCTGCCTCACCGCCGGCATCGCCGTGCCGGAACAGGTCGCCCTGATCGGCATCGACAACGACCCGTTGACCCGCAGCCTGACCCGCGTGCCACTAAGCTCCGTCGTCCAGGGCACCGAAACCATGGGCCGCACCGCCGCGCACCTGCTGCACCAGATGCTGCACGGCATGCCAGCCAAAGGCACCCAGATCCTGATCCCCCCCGACGCGATCAACGTCCAGGTCTCCAGCCTGCACCAACCCTTGGGCGACCCGTACGTCATGCAAGCCCTGCTCTTCATCCGCCAATACGCCTGCCAGGGCATCAAGACCGCACAAGTCGCGGCCTACGTCGGCGTATCCCGCTCATCGCTGGAATCCCACTTCCGCAAAGTGCGCGGCTGCAGCGTGCATGACGAGATACTGCGTTTTAAATTGGCGGCGGTGACGGATGAGTTGAAGGATGGGGGCGTGACGATTGCGGAAGCGGCGCGGAATTGTGGGTTCAAGTCTGCGCAGTATTTGCATACGGTGTTTCGGCGGGAGTTTGGGTGTACGCCGCGGGGGGGAGTACGGTGCTAAAGGGTTACTTTCGGCCGATTGTGTTGAAAAAGTCGGTTTTCTGAAGTGGCTAGAAGATTGACCGGTGAAAGCCCCTTTCCAGCGCGCTGCTACGTGAAATCTGAGTCCGCTAACCTCAGCCGAAAGCGGAGATCTCAATCACAGACGCATACTTTTCTGCTGCGAAAACTATGGCCGACTTTTTCAACAGAATCGGCCAAAAGCAGCCACTCGCGACGGTCCCTATAGGCCAAAGCTCACGTTAACGAGATCTGCGTCTGATTGCAGCCAGTTGATGGCTTTAACGTAATGGTACACTCTAGCACCGACACGTGTGTCAGTGAAACATCAAGAAATTTGTGTGCTCAACAGTGAGCAATAAGTTCTTATAATTTGATTGCTACACGAAACTAGTAAGGACACCACTTGAGATTAGCAAAGCGCTTTATAGTCATTAAATATTAATTGCAAGCGTGCAGTGGCCGCCGGATTCAAAAAATTTGAGAGCAAGTATGACAGCTAATGAAGACAAGAAAGAAAGCCTTAGCTTTCTGAGTAAAGCCGAAAAATATGGATTGAAACTTGCAGAATTAATTCCTGGGCTAGAAAAGCCCGCGACTATCATAAAGCACTTGCGTGACTTTCATGACGAGCAAAAAGAGATTCGCATAAGACGTTATTGCAAGGCATTGGTCAATTGCATATCGACTGCAGACTATACGGCTGCCAATGAGTTGGCTACAGATATTGAATTCGCCGATCTACTGCAGGCTTGTGTGAATGATAGCGACAGTAATAAATCTGAGGCCTATGCGCAATTAACAATTACATTGAAATTTGGCTCTCTAGATAAAGAATATCGTCGTCACTTCATGCTTTCGCTCAAGCAGCTTGCTCATGAAGACCTAGAACTGTTAAGGCTTGCACACATATCGACTAAACATGAGTTGATCCCTAAGCATGGATACGGGGTCCTTTCCCAAAGTGACATATTTAACGACCACAAACTTGGAGTGATTAGATCGCTTTCAGTTCAGACTCTACGCCAACTGGGGCTGATTAAGCCTGAAGGCATTACAGATCTAGGAAAACTATTTATCAAATCTATATATAGCAGAGAGCTTTGTGATCATCATGAAGACTTTAAGATATGGCAGAGCCCTCCGGTTATCATTTTGACGGGAGGAAAGAAAGACAGTCATAACGACACCGTAATCGATAATTTTAAAAGTCTGCGGGTTCGTTGTGTCACTGTACCTATCCTCAGCTTCCCCAAAGGAATTGAGCAGAATCGGCCATATAAAGCGATAATTTTCGCAGGTAATTACGAAGGGCTCACCTTTAGCAAATATAGCGAATTAGAAGCTTTTACTTCCTCAACCCCTAACCAATGCATAAATTTAGGGTACACGCTATCAAGCACCTCTCACGGGATGTGTTCTCGACATATCGACTTCAGTGAAACTCAGACAGTGGCAGAGCAAGTTGCAAAGGTTGCCCAAACCCTGGGGTTTTTCGTTGACGCATAGATATTGTTTATATCAGCGAGCGCAGCTTTTCCTTTATGCTTAATTAATTCATTCGATGTAATGAATGACTGCTTAGGGTCGCTAGCCGCCCTAAGTGGCAGATAGATAGAACTGCATTTACGTTAAACAGCCGACACAAAAAATCCCACTTTTCGGGCTTTTTTCGTACACGGTGTAAAAGCTCTAATTACTTGTTCCGCAATAGCACATACGCTTCACCGCCGTTGCGGTCATGATGAAGAATAAAGTTGTTGTCCTGGATACGCACCTTCGATGGCACACGATCTGCTACCGGCGTTTGCGAGTAAGTCTGCGCGGCACTCAGCAGTTGGCGGGTCAGGCTGTCGTCGGGTTGCTTCGGAGTGGTAACGACGCATTCCTTTTCGGAAAGTTGCACGGAGAGATTTTTGTCTGCGGTGAAGCCGGTGCGCGTGAAGCCCATGTCCAGGAGGTCGTTGATGCCGAACCGCTTGGCCGCTTCTGCAGAGCCGGCGAATGAGGGGGCGGTCTTCAGACAGATGTCGACGAAGGCTTCGATGGCCTTGGAGGTGACAGGCGTCGATGCGGTTGGCGTTGCAGTGGTGCAGCTGGCGAGGACGAACAGACTGGACAAGGCAAGTGTGCGGAACAAAGTATTGGACATGAAGCGGGGGTCCTTCCATTTGAAATTCGGAGTGCAGGCGTGGGCTGATCGGCGCCGGAACGGACTGCCTGCGAATGGTAAATTAAAATGGAGCACTGCGTTTACGACTTTGTGAACCCCGGCGCTTGCTGGCAATGCGCTCACGACGGTAGGCAAATTCGCTTACCAACAGATTGCATAACAGCGACTGACAATAGCCTCTCGATTTCGGGAATGCTGACCGGTCGCTATGGGTCGACAGTGTTGAATTGATAATTTCTTATTCTTCTTACTCGTGAAGCCAACGACATTATGGCCTCTGCCCCCGCGCTTATTCCCTTTCCCTTGAGTGAAATTTCCTAGAAAATCCCGACCGCTTGCGTGTGTCGATTTGGGGATTTAGTGTGCTGCGTCGCTGCAAAATCAGCGACCGGATTTAGCGATCCGAATCCCAAGGCACAGCAGTGCTGCATGACCTGTATCAGGCAACGTCCTTGCCTGAGGCACGTGTTATGGCGGCTGTGCGTCGGAGACCTTCGGGTCTGCCGGTGTGCCTTTGGGGCCGGTTCGCTAACCGTCGTACAGTCGCCACCCTTATGCGTTTAGCGACGTATCGGGTGGTTCATCATCCCCCCAAAGGAGTTTTACCCTCATGGACCTTCCCTACCCGTCACCTCCCTGTACCGATCACTTTGAACCCACCGTCTTCATCCGCCATCACCGCATGCTGCGTGCCGTGATCCTGGACGCTCAGGTCTGGTTTCCCTTGTCGGATCTGGCTCGCCTGATGGGCAAACAGCTGGACGAGCGCGCCACCCTCAAACTCGACGCCGATCAACGTCGCACGGCATGGCTATTGACCCATGGGCAATGGGAGAAATGTCTGATGATCAGCGAGTCAGGTGCATTTGCGTTGTTGGTGCATCACTACGTCCCCGAAAACCGGGCATTACGCCGCTGGTTATCGCAGGAAGTGTTGCCCACTCTCGACGCTCAAATCGCGGATGCCAACGACCAGCCTCAGCTGTATCAGATGCGCTGGCAGGGCCATGTATTGGGCGCACTGCAATGGCATGGAGAGTTGTGGATGAAATTGCGTGATGTGCCCGAGCTGGTTCAAATACAGCCTGATACGACAAGAGAGCCTTGGTGGCGAAAACTGGTCGCAGGAATCCGCAAAAGGCCCACTGCATTGACCTGACGCCTGAACGAATTCCTCAACGACTGTTCGCTGCTAAACAAACAAGGGTGGCGGCTTTGACGCGGGTTAGCAGACCGGTGGGAACAAGCGCAATTAACCGGCGCACCCGAAGGTGCCCCACGCAAAGCCGCCATAGGCGGTACTCACGGCACTTGTCATCCACAAACAGGCTGCTAAACCCGATCACTGAAATTCAGCGACCGACGCAGCCTAGTGCTGAGAATTTACAGGCGCAAGGGCTGGAGATTTTCTAGGAAAGCTCATACGGAATAAAGGGCAATGGACGCAGGAAAGGTCCTGCAAACACGGGATTTTCGTTAGCTGAAGTAACGAATACCCATCAGCCGCGTAGGAGCGAATTCATTCGCGAAGACGGTGCTTCAGACGACATATACCTGTTGTGTGATTGATTGGCGAACTCCCTTTACCACCAGCCTCCTTTTCCGTTTCTTTCAATTTGTAACAACGTCCTGACGCTATTAAGATCGCGTCTTTGCAGCCCACCAGGAATCTCCAGGCAATGGACATGCGTCGCCGTTTATCCTTCTCCTACAGCAAAGCGGTACTACCCCTTTTCCTCGGACTGTGTTCCGGTAATGCACTGGCCAGCAGCCTAAGCGAAAGCCTGGTCTCGTGTGAGCCGTCATTCTTCACACACCTGTATTCCCAACGCGCCGATATGGGGAAGACCGTCAAGCTGGCCCGCAACGATCAGCGCGGTCTGGCTTGGCTACCGGTGCCAGACCGCCGCAACTTCGACACCGCGTTCCAGCATTTCACCCCTGTTGTCGACGACCAAGGCCTGCGCCTGACCAGCTACTACGACCGGATCATGGATCTGGACGAGCAAGGCACTTACTACTTCTGGGGTTTTGAAATCGATGCCAGCCGCGAGCAAGTCATGGCCAAGTTGCCGAATGCGAAATGGCAGGAGGCCGGCGAATACTTCATTTCCAGACCACGGATCAAGGCGAACGCCAATTCTGCTTGGCAGGACAACCTTGCGGCGGCTTCAGGCATCGCTCCGATGGCGGGTTCCGCGGAAAAGCTTCTGATGCTCAGCGTCGAGAACGGGAAGACCCGCCTGCTCTGTTCGTTGCAGGGCAGCGTCGATGAGCGCCTGTTGCAGCAGGAACGCCCGGACATAGCGCAAGGAACCACACGATGAAGCGCCTGCCATACTTGGCCGCGATATTGCTTCTGGGCGGCTGCGCCCAAGGCACTGTGTCGCAGAAAGCCGTGGCCGAAACACCGACCACGCCCCCTGCTGGCATGTTCAAACTGCTTGCGGACGCCGAACTGGCAACCTACTTCGACGCCCATTCGGTCACCCTGTACCAGGGCAATCCGCATTTGCGCCAGTTCTCCCTAATCAACAATTACCTCGGACCCGCCGCCCCCAGCGATAAACTTCCAGATATCCGCAGTTCGCGGGCGATCCGGGTGATCAACTGCGAGCGGGACGAAATGGCGCAGTTCGGCCGGGTATATTTCTCCCAGCCCTTTGCCCGAGGGAATGAAGTGGCACGCAAGAGCGATATTCCGCAATGGGAACCGTTGGAGCGGCAGTCGCTGATCGGGATGTTGCGCGACTCGGTATGCAAGATCAATGCAGCGCATCTTCGGGCGGGTAATCCGGGGTAGCTGGATCTGTGCATGAGCAGGCGGCTGTCACGGCACGCCTGCTTTATTGCGTGGGCAATCTTGCGATAAGTCACAGGCCGGCCAGATATTGTGCAATTTTCGACCTGTTGGTGTCCTGCCTTTCGCGAATGAATTCGCTCCTGTCAGGTTCTACGTGCTTCAGCCCACCCCTCACTGTCTGTAACACATCAGGCAGCCTCAAACTCATTGAACCTTGTCCTCCATGGTATTGAACAATACTCCGAGGCTCATGGGGTCCAGACAGTCTGGTGCCAGAATTTGCACCTGTTTGAAATAATCCCGCGCTGCCGATTTTTCGATATCCCCTTTGAGGGCAAGCAGGTAGTAACCGTCTGCGCGAAACTGTTTAAAACTCAGATTCGTCGGGGTGTATGTCTCCTTCAGCGAGGTCAGCGGTCGTTTACTGTCAATCGTGGGCATCTTCAGTTCTTTGAAACAGAGTGAATTCATTGCGGGCAGCGGGTAGTGCTCCGAGTATGGGTCTGGCGACTCCAAAGTCTTTATAAGCTGGTTCCGCAGTCGTACAAGCTCTGGATCATCAAACTTGAAGCGCTGGAAAGCTGTGTCACAGGAGCGCAATAGAGTCACTGCCCCGGCCAATAAGCCTTGATCTGCAGCCGTCTGGTACAGCGCACAAGCTTCAGCATGTTTCGCAGCATCCCCTTCTTGCATGTTTGCCAGCAAATAAGTAGCGACGGCATGCCCTGCGCCGCTGGCTTTGCGCAGTTCGCTCTGGAACGACTGGATGTTGTGCAGCATTTTCTGCAGGTTATCGACCTGCATCTTTTTATCTGTCTGCACCTGTTGCTCCTGCTCTATCAACAGATCAAGCCATTGCTGATTTGCTTCAGCCATGCGCATCGCATTTTGAAAAACCGCTTCAGTTTCAGCGGTAGATGCAGCCTCTGCGGCAGAGCACAAGACAAGGCTGAGCAACAAGGTTGATAGGTTCCGTATCAATGGCATGTCCTCTTTGAATGGATAGAAAGATATGTTCTTCGACTCTCTTCTGTATCAGAGAATCTCGCAAGTTGAAAAAGTGTCGGGCAGAACAGACTGAAGTAACAAATACACTGGAGGCATGCAGGAACGAATTCATTCGCGAAGACAGTGATTCAAACGACATATATCTATGGGATGCACTTCACCAGCCTCTCGCGAATAAATTCGCTCCTACAATCAGGCTCTGCGTACCTCAACATGCGCCAGCGAACGATCCAGCTCAGCCTTAGCCATGCCGATCAAATGCACGACCGAAAAAGCCAGGTCCCGTTTGGGACCGTTGAGGGTATCGCCGGTTTCATAGGCTGTTGCGGCGGCGCAGCGTAGTAGTTCGCTGACGTGCAGCAGGGACTCTTCAAGGGAGAAAACAGGGGGTGCCGGGGTTACTTCGATCATTGGGAAAACTCCGATGGAGCCACCGAATGCTTGCTGCTAAACAGACAGGGGTGGCAGCTTTGACGCGGGTTAGCAGACCGGCAGTTTTCCCAATTCCGGCGCACTCGAAAGTGCCCCACGCAAAGCCGCCATAGCGGGACTTGCGTCGGGAAAAACTGAAACAGGCTGCTAAACCCGATCACTGAAATTCAGCGACGGACGCAGCCTAGTGTCGGGAATTCACAGGCGCAAGGGCTGGAGATTTTCTCGGAAAGTTCATACGGAAGAAAGAGCAATGGGCGCAGGAAAGGTCCTGCAAACGCGGGATTTTCGTTAGCTGAAGTAACGGTTGAGTCGATCCTCATGACTGAGGGGCAAGGCCCCTCAATCACGCTGGCCGGGGCTCAGAGTTCCCAACCGCCTCCCAAGGCCCGATACAGATTGACCTCGGCCGTCAGTTGCGCCAGGCGGTCGCTGATCAGGGTCTGCTGATTGCTGAACAGCGAGCGTTGCGCATCGAGGAAGGTCAGGTTGCTGTCCACACCGATCCGATAACGCCGCTCCGCCAGGCGGTAGTAGTCCTGGCTGGCTTGCACCAGATCGTTCTGGGCCTGCATCTGTTCGGTGTAGGTCTGGCGTGCGGTCAGGCCATCGGCGACTTCCTGGAAGGCGGTCTGGATTGCCTTCTCGTAGGTCGCAACGTTGATGTCCTTCTGTAGCCTTGCGTAATCCAGATTCGCCTTCAGTTGCCCGGCATTGAAGATCGGCAGGTTGATGGTCGGTGTGAAGGTCCAGCTGCCCTGCCCGCCCTTAAGCAGGTTGCCCAGTTCAGTGCTTGCCGACCCCGCACCGGCGGTCAGGCTGATACCAGGGAAGAACGCTGCCCGTGCCGCGCCAATGTTGGCGTTGGCGGCCTTCAGGTTGTATTCGGCCTGAAGGATATCCGGGCGGCGGGTCAGCAGGTCTGATGGCAGGCCTGCGGGCACTCTGGCCAACTGCTCCATATTCAGCGGCTGAGGTGCGGGCAGGTTGGCGGGCAATGCCGTGCCGAGCAGCAGTACCAGAGCGTTTTCATCCTGGGCGACCTGACGCTGATAGCGCGCCAGCGAAGCTCGGGCGCTCTCGACCGATGTGCGTGCCTGGGCCAGATCCAGGGCCGACGCCACGCCGACTTCGCTGCTGCGCGAGGTCAGCCGCAGGCTCTGTTCGTAGGCGTCGAGGGTGTCCTGGGTCAGCTTGAGCAACTCACGGTCGGCCTGCCAGGTCAGGTAGGCGTTGGCGACGCTGGCCACCAGGCTGATCTGGGTGGAACGGCGCGCCTGTTCGGTCGCGAAGTAACTTTGCAGCGCCTGATCGGTCAGGCTGCGCACCCGGCCGAACAGGTCCAGTTCATAGGACGAAAGGCCGACCTGAGCCGAGTAATTACCGCTGATCGTGGGTTGGCCCGAAGTGCTCAGGTCACCCGGAGTGCGCTGGCGCGTCCCAGAGACCTGGGCTCCGATGGCCGGGAACAGGTCGGCACGCTGAATGCGGTACTGGGCCTGGTAAGCCTCGACATTCAAGGCCGCGACCTTGAGGTCGCGGTTGTTGCTCAGGGCCGTCTGCACCAGTTGCTGCAATGCCGGGTCACGAAAGAACGTGCGCCAGCCTTGCTCCGAAGCGGCCTGATCGGCGGCATGTACCGCCGAGTAGCCCGGCCCTTGCGGGTATTGGCTGGCAACCGGTGCGTCCGGTCGCTGGTAGTCGGGTATCAGCGAACAGCCGCCAAGCACGATGGCGGTAACCGCCAGGGCCATCAAGGACTTGTTCATGCTCATGGCTCGTTCTTCTCCGGGTTCGAGGTATTGTCCTGGGGCATGCGGTTGCCTTTGAACAAAGAGGAAACACCGACAAAGAACATCGGCACCCAGAAAATCGCGAGGACCGTGGCGGTGATCATGCCGCCGATCACCCCTGTACCAATGGCGTGCTGACTACCGGAGCCGGCACCGGTGGAGATGGACAGCGGCACCACGCCGAGGATGAACGCCATGGACGTCATCACAATGGGGCGCAGACGCATCCGGCAGGCCTCGGTGGCCGCCTCGACCAGCGAGCGGCCTTTTTCGTGCAGTTCCTTGGCGAACTCGACGATCAGGATCGCGTTCTTCGCCGCCAGCCCCACCGTGACCAGCAGGCCGACCTGAAAGAACACGTCGTTGGACAGCCCGCGCAGGCTGGTGGCGATCAAGGCACCGATAACGCCCAAAGGCACCACCAGAATCACCGCGATCGGGATCGACCAGCTTTCATACAGAGCCGCCAGACACAGGAAAACCACCAGAACCGACAACGCATACAACGCCGGAGCCTGGGAACCGGACAAGCGCTCTTCAAACGACAGCCCCGTAAACGAAATGCCCACGCCCGGCGGCAGTTCCCTAGCGATACGTTCAACTTCGGCCATTGCCTGCCCCGAGCTGTAGCCAGGTGCCGGAGTTCCGAGAATCTCCACCGCCGACACGCCGTTATAACGCGACAGTTTCGGCGAACCGGTAATCCACTCGGCGCTGGCGAAAGCCGAGAACGGCACCATGCGGCCCGTGGCGTTGCGCACATACCATTTGTCCAGATCCTGAGTGGTCACCCGCGAGTCCGGCTGGCCCTGCACATACACGCGCTTGACCCGGCCACGGTCGACGAAGTCGTTAACATAGCTGCTGCCGTACGCCACCGAAAGCGTGGTGTTGATGTCGTTCAGCGACAGCCCCATGGCCCGGGCGCGTTCGTCGTCGATGGTCAGGTGGTACTGCGGCTCATCCTTCAGACCGTTGGGGCGAACACCGGCCAGGATCGGGCTTTGGGCGGCCAGTTCCAGGAACCGTGCCTGCGCCTCCATGAGCCTTACATGGCCGATGCTGTCCTGATCCTGCAGGAAGAAGTCAAAACCGGTGGCGTTGCCCAGCTCCAGCACCGAAGGCGGCACCACCGCGTAGACCATGGCGTCACGGTACTTGAGGAATTGCTGCTGTGCACGCTGGGCGATCTTGAACACGGTGTTGTCCGAATCGCGCTCGTCCCATGGCTTGAGCAGCACGAAGGCGATACCGGAGTTCTGCCCACGGCCAGCGAAGTTGAAGCCGTTGACGGTGAACACCGAGTTGACGGCCTTGCCCTCGCCGTTCTCCTTGTCGAGCAGGTACTGGGTCATTCGGTCCAGCACTTTCTGGGTGGTTTCGGCAGAGCTGTTGGGGGGCGTCTGCACCTGGGTGAAGATCACGCCCTGGTCTTCTTCGGGCAGGAACGAGGTCGGAATGCGCGAGAACATGAAGACCATGCCGCCCACGATCACCAGGTACACCACGAAGCCCGGCACCTTGTTGCGGATGATGCTGCCCACACCGCGCTCGTAAGCATCGACACAGGCATCGAAACAACGGTTGAACCAGCCGAAGAAACCACGCTTGGGCTGCCCGTGCAGTGCCGGGTCGATCGGCTTGAGCATCGTGGCGCACAGCGCCGGGGTGAACACCAGCGCAACGAACACGGACAGCGCCATGGCCGAAACGATGGTGATCGAGAACTGGCGATAGATCACACCGGTAGAACCGCCGAAGAACGCCATCGGCAGCAGCACAGCCGACAGCACCAGAGCGATCCCCACCAGCGCGCCCTGGATCTGCTCCATGGACTTGCGTGTGGCTTCCTTGGGCGACACATGCTCCTCGGCCATGACCCGCTCGACGTTCTCCACCACCACGATGGCGTCGTCCACCAGCAGGCCGATGGCGAGGATCATGCCGAACATGGTCAGGGTGTTGATGGTAAAACCGGCTGCCGCCAGCACCCCGAAGGTCCCCAGCAACACCACCGGCACGGTCATGGTGGTGATCAGCGTGGCACGCAGGTTCTGCAGGAACAGCAGCATCACCAGGAACACCAGCACCACGGCTTCGATCAGCGTATGCACCACGCCATTGATCGACTCGGTGACCACCGGGGTGGTGTCATAGGGATACACCGCTTCCACGCCCGGCGGGAAAAACGGCTTGAGCTTGTCGACGGTGGCACGAATGGCCTTGGCGGTGTCCAGGGCATTGGCACCGGTCGCCAGGCGAATGGCGATACCCGAGGCCGGTTTGCCATTGGCCTGGGCGTTGATGCTGTAGTTCTCGCCGCCGAGGTTGATGGTGGCGACGTCGCTCAGGCGAACCTGGGAGCCGTCGCTGTTGACCTTGAGCAGAATGTCGCCGAACTGCTCGCCGGTCTGCAGGCGGGTCTTGCCGATCATGGTGGCGGTGAATACGGTGCCCCTGGGCGCAGGCAGGCCGCCGATCATGCCGGATGCGACCTGTACGTTCTGCGCCTGAATCGCTTCGGTGACATCCACCGGGGTCAGTTGGTACTGGGTGAGCCTGGCCGGGTCCAGCCAGATGCGCATGGCGTACTGAGTGCCCCAGACCTGGAAGTCACCCACGCCCGAGGTACGCGAGATCGGGTCCTGGATATTGGAGACGATGTAGTTCGACAAGTCTTCCTTGGTGTGCTTGCCGTCGGTGGACACCAGGCCCACGAACATCATGAAGTTCTGCTGGAACTTGGTCACCCGCAGGCCCTGTTGCTGCACTTCCTGTGGCAGCAGCGGCGTGGCCAGGTTGAGCTTGTTCTGCACCTGTACCTGGGCGATGTCCGGGTTGGTGCCCTGATTGAAGGTCACGATGATGCGCATGCTGCCGTCGGAGTTACTTTCCGAGGAGATGTAGCGCAGGTTGTCGATGCCGTTCATCTGCTGCTCGATCACCTGGACCACGGTGTCCTGCACCGTCTGCGCAGATGCACCGGGGTAAGTGACCTGGATCGCCACGGCGGGCGGGGCAATGTTCGGATACTGGTTGATCGGCAGCCGGAGAATCGACAGCGCCCCCACCAGCATGATCACCAGGGCCAGCACCCAGGCGAAGATGGGTCTATCAATGAAAAACTTCGACATGGGTTACTCCGTTTTCGCGCTGGCGGATGCCACGGCGGGGGCGCTGTCGTCGCGCTTGACTTCATGGGCCTCGACAGTCGCGCCGGGCTTGATGAACTGCAGGCCCTCGATCACGATCCTGTCACCGGCCTTCAGGCCGCTTTCCACCAGAATGTCCGGGCCGACCACCTGCCCCACCGTCAGCTCGCGCTGTTCGATCTTGTTGTCGGCGGTCACCACCAGGGCCGTGGGCGTCCCCTTGAGGTCGCGGGTCACCCCCACCTGCGGAGCCATGATCGCCTGTTCGGCGATCCCTTCAGGCAACCGCGCGTGCACGAAAATGCCGGGCAGCAGCAGGTGATCGGGGTTGGGGAAAACGGCGCGCAGGATCACCGAACCGGTGGTCTGGTCGACCGACACTTCAGAGAATTCCAGCGACCCTTGCAGCGGATACTGGCTGCCGTCTTCAAGGGTCAGATTGACCTTGGCGGCATTGTCGCCGGCCTTCTGCAACTGGCCGCTTTCCAGGGCGCGACGCAGCTTGAGCATGTTGCCGTAGGACTGGGTCACGTCGACGTAGATCGGGTCCAGCTGCTGGATGGTCGCCAGCGCCGTGCTCTGGCCATTGGAGACCAGCGCGCCTTCAGTGACCATCGAGCGGTCGATACGGCCACTGATGGGGGCCAGTACCTTGGTGTAACGCAGGTTGATCTGAGCGTTCTTGAGCTGCGCCTCGGCCTGCAATTGCTGGGAGCGGGCAGTGTCGTATTCCTGTTTGCTGACCGCTTGCTCGTCGATCAATTGCCGATAACGACTGGCCAGCGAACGGTACTGCTCGACACTGGCCTGAGCGTTGGCCAGCGTAGCCTCGTAGGTCGAAGAATCGATCTGATACAACTGCTGGCCCGCCTGAATGTCCGAGCCTTCCTTGAACAGGCGTTTGAGCACGATACCGTCCACCTGCGGACGCACTTCGGCAACGCGATAAGCGTTGGTCCGTCCGGGCAGATCGCTGGACAGGCTCACGGCCCGCGGCTGCAAGGTCACGACGCCTACCTGGGCTGCTTGAGTGGCTGGTGACGTGGCTTGTTGTTTGTCGCAACCACTGAGCAGGTTTGCCAGCATGATGACTGAAGCCAGCGCGGGCCAGACGTGTCTGGAATGCATAAGTATCCTCGGCATAAGCAAGCGGAAACGTCGCAGCGACGCCTCGTTGAAATCGGATTAGTGGCTCAGGCCTCTGGCAGGCACACAGAAACGCCGTGCCAGTGCATGAGTTGTCATGGGCATCGATAAAAGAAAGTCAGGCGGGCTTTATTAAAGTTATAGAGTGTTGGGTGACGTTAATGCGTTCGCGCCCTCGACTAACCATCAGACTTTCCCAGGCGGGGCACGGTCATAAATGGAGGACTGACAAAAGCGCGGTTAGTTGAAGCGTCAAGGCAGAAACACTCTAGCATATGAAATCCGGTTCAATTATCCGGAAATCCGCATAGAACCTATGAGCAGAATTTGATAATCCCGAACGGGGACTTCATGCACTGTTGTATTGCGAGGCGTGCAGATCGATTAATTATTTCAAGATATATCAGACTATTGCTACTGGCTTTGATTTTTCAAGGTTTTTTATCCATGAATTGAATTCATGAGCCTATTTAGTCAGAGACACATAGTCTTCTGCGCTCCTCGTATCTAGATTTGAGCGCAGACTTACTCAAGGATCGGACCAATGACTATCCAGGCAGTCAATACATTGGAAATCCGTTTTTCCAAAATTCCGAATATCAAGTTTGATCGTGCCCTGCTGGCCAATAACATTGAAACCTTACAACGTGCGGACGGTTGTCTGGGCTATACCTTGCACCGCAGCCAGACAGAAAAGGCACTGTGGATTCTCTGTGGCTATTGGCACAGCGAAGTGCAAATGACGGAACACTTCGCCAGTCATGAAATGACGTACCTGGTCAATACACTGATCGACGCCGGTGCCAACCTGACCTTTGCCAGTATGGTGCCGCAGGCCGAACAGGTACCTGCCCATGCACATTGATGCCCGGGTCCTCGAAAGTATCGACCTCAACAGTTTGCTGACATTCTTGCTGGTGTATCAGGAGCACAGTGTGAGCCGTGCTGCCGAGTGCCTGCACGTCAAACAGCCCGCCGTGAGCAACACGCTGGCCCGACTGCGTGAGTATTTTGCAGACCCGTTGTTCGTGCGCCACGCCACAGGGGTGATACCGACCCGTCGTGCGCACTGTATCGCCGAGGAACTGGCACCGGCCTTTGTGCAGATCCAGACGGCCCTGGCGCGTCAGCAGCGTTGATCACCGAAACCTGTCTATCCCGGAGACTCCGATATGCCCTTTACACGACGTACCGCTCTGGCGGCCCTCACGGCGTTTGCCGCCATGCCCGGCATGAGTTTCGGCTCAGACGACAACATCAAGCCCCTGCGTATCGGTGTGATCGGTGCCGGCTGGCTGGGCGGAAGTGTCGGGCGCTGCTGGGTCAAGGCCGGGCATGAGGTGCTGTTTTCTACCCGCCACCCTGAAGAGCTGGCGTCCTGGGTCAAACCACTGGGCACGCGCGCCTCCTATGGCACGGTGCAGCAAGCCGCCGAGTTCGGGGAAGTCATCCTGATTGCCGTGCCCTACGAAGCGATCCCGGATATCGGTCGTACATTCGCCGCACCGTTGAAAGGCAAGATCATTCTCGATGCCTGCAACCCTCCGGGCTCCAGCAACAGCCCGTTGGCTCAAGAGGCCCTGGCCAACGGTGCCGCCGTCACCACCGCCCGGTACTTGCCCGGCACCCGAGTCGTGCGGGCCTTCAGCGCCGTGGACGCCACCGCCGTGGAAGCATCGTTTGCCGGTGGAGCACGGCGCCTGGGCGTACCGATTGCCAGCGATGACGGCGCAGCCCTGCAGACCGCCGCCCGACTGGTGCGCGACGCAGGCTGTACGCCGGTGATGGTCGGCAGCCTGGCGCAGGCCGTGAGTTTCCAGCGCGGCGGGCCAGGCTTCCGGGCCAACACATCGGAACAGGAACTCAGGCGTCTGCTGGGGTTATAACTCCATCGTCCTGCATCGATACAAACCGTGAGGAGACAAGATGCTCTCCATGACCGCCTCAATGCCGGTCCGCAAACGACGCAATCACAAAATCCAGAAAGCTGCGCAGTTTCGGGGTCAGGCGCCGGTCGGGGGCATACAGGACATTCATGGGGGATGCTGGCACGACGTACTGAGGAAGCAGCTTCACTAACGTGCCGTTTCGCAGTGCATCCCTGACCAGCTCCTGCGGCTGCAGCACGACGCCCAGGCCTGCCACGGCAGCAGCCAGAAGCGGATCGCCCTGATTAATCGTCAATCGGCTTGTAATCGGCACATCGATTCGCCCTTCCGGCCCGTCGAAACTCCAGTGCGATCGACCGTCCGAAAACGCAAAACCCAGGCACTCATGCTGTTGCAGATCCCAGGGATCGGTAATCGGTGGACGTCGCGCCAGATAGGACGGTGCCGCACACAGCACGAGCTGGTACGGTGCCAGCGGTATCGCTTTCAGGCCACTGTCCGGCAGTTCTCCGATGCGGAAAACCACGTCGTAGCCATCATCGACCAGATCGACCAGTTCGTTCGCCAGGATCAACTCCACCGACACCTGAGGGTACTTGACCATGTATTCCAGCAGGCGCGGCGACAACGTGTGCATGCCAAACGTGACGGGAGCATTGACTCGCAGACGGCCGCTGGGGACGCCGCGCGTCACCGCCGCAAGACTCTCTGCCGCTTCCATGTCGGCCAGAATCATCTTTGCGCGCTGATAGAACGCACGGCCAAAGTCGGTAAGGCTCTGCCGCCGTGTGGTCCGGTTCAACAGCGACAAGCCCAGATGCTGCTCAAGCAGCTTCACGTGTTTACCGACCAGTTGCGAGGACAGATTGAGGTCGTCAGCGGCGGCGCTGAACGAGCCCAGTTCCACGGCTTTGACGAAGGTAGCCATCTGGGTCAGGCGATCCATTACAAACTCTCTGTTTCAAGTCTTGGGCCATCGTAGAACTTTATCCGCCCGGGACCAACGCCTAAATTGACCTCACGTTTTGAGCGGTACCCGGCGGAAACGAGGTGACCGCTTGCCCTTTTCAACCGGATCAGAGCACCGATCCCCCAAGAGAGATATGCCCCATGGCACGTATTGTCCGAATCCATGAATACGGTGACGCCAGCGTCCTCAAGCTGGAAGAACTGGATGTACAAGCCCCTGCCCCCGATGAAGTGCAGATCAGTGTGAAAGCCATCGGCCTGAACCGCGCCGAGGTGATGTTCCGCAATCACGCGTACCTTCAGGAAGCCGAGTTCCCCAGCCGTCTTGGCTACGAGGCTGCCGGGGTTGTCGTCGCGGTCGGCAGTGCCGTCCGTGATATCGCAGTGGGCGATGCCGTTGCATTGATCCCGCCGCTGGATATCGCACGCTGGGGCACTTACGGCGAACTGGCGAATGTGCCAGCCCATCTGGTGGTCAAAAGCCCTGCGAACCTGTCCTTCGAGGAGGCGGCAGCGGCCTGGATGCAGTACGTCACGGCCTGGGGTGCCCTGATCGAACAGGCGAAACTGCAACAAGGTGATTTCGTGCTGGTGACAGCGGCTTCAAGCAGTGTCGGCCTGGCGGCTTTCCAGATGGCACGCATGGTCGGTGCCACGGCCATCGCCATCACCCGGACCCGAGCGAAGAAACAGGCACTGCTTGAGGCGGGTGCCGCCCATGTCATCGTCAGCGACGAGGAAGACATTGTCGAACGCGTCATGGCGCTGACGGACGGGCAAGGCGCCCGCGTGGTGTTCGACCCCGTGGGCGGGCCGGCTTTCGAACCCCTGACCCAAAGCATGGCCCGAGGCGGCATTCTGCTGGAGTACGGCGCCCTCAGCCCGGAACCGACGCCGTTCCCGCTGTTTACCGTGCTCGGCAAGAGCCTGACCCTCAAGGGCTATCTCTATGCAGAGATCGTCTCGGACCCGGAAGCGCTTTCGCGTGCCAAGACCTTCATTCTGGCGGGGCTGGAGTCCGGCGCACTGTGCCCGATCATTGCCAGGACATTCACGCTCGATGACATTCAGGAAGCCCATCGCTTCCTGGAAGCCAACCAGCAGATCGGCAAAATCGTCGTCACCGTCTGAGTCCTGCTGAAAAAGGGGCCGGCTGGCTCAAGCCTTCCGGTCCCTTCTCACATCCCCGGGGTGAACGGCTTGTAACTGCTGTCCCTGTAGCGTTCGATGCTGTAAATGGTTTTGCCGACATGGCTGCCACGCGGGTAAGTGACATCGGGATTGGGGCTCAAATGCCAGCCCGTGCCGTCCTTGTCAGGCTCGACCAGGGTCGAAGTCATCGTGCAGGTCCCGGAATCCCCCGAAGTCATCTCGAATTGGTAGTAACGGCCAGCCTTGGGAGTGAAAGCGGCCGTGACGAAGCAATATTGCGTGCGCTCGCCCTGCCAATTCATAAATACCTGCGTCTCCACACCGGGCCGCACTTGCGTTTCATAGAAATCGAACGTCAGATCCTGCCCGGCCTTGGGCATGCCTTTGTCCTGGGTGTGAATGAACGGCAGCTCGCCCCGACGGATCACCCCGCCCGTACGCACACCATTGACCTCCTGATAAATGGCCGAGTGCTGGGTGAAGTTGACAATGCGAACCCAGGCCGGATTCGGTTCGTTTTCAGGGGCCTTGAAGAACGAGCTGTGCGGCAGAAACTGGCAGCCAGCAATCAGGGGAAGACAGAGCAGAGGGAGGTTGCGACAGGTGAACATGTCCGGATCCTTGACAGAGTTGCGCATACAGACTGCAAAAAGTCCGATGCATTCCGTCAGGAGGGCCAATGAATCACAGGATGACTCGGCCTCATGAGCAGTCGAGCGCCCCACGCCCATCGCTTCGGGTAAAAAGTGATGGGCGCATCTGTTCAGTTTTTACGGACGATAAGGGGAATAGTCGATGTAACCTCGGGCATCGCCACCATAGAAAGTCCCGCGGTCTGCCGGGGTCAGGGGCCAGTCATTTTTCATGCGGGCCACCAGATCCGGGTTGCTGATGAAGTCGACACCGATGCCCACGAGATCAATCAGCCCTTCGGCAATCATTTGCTCGGCACGCTCACGGTTCATGCCGCCCGCAAGGATCAAGGCGGTGTCTCTCATATAGCCTTTGATGTCGCGCATCAGGCTAAAGAAATTGTCATCGATTCCACCTTGAAGCTGCTTATCGAGGCGCTCGAAGTTTGACTGGTTCATGAGGTGGACGTAGGCCAGACCTCGCTCACCGATGGCTTTGGCAAGTGCGGTGTAGGTTTCGTCAATTCTGTCATGCAACGGCATGTCAAAAAGCTGCCCATATGGAGAGATCCGGATCCCCACACGTTTTGCACCGATGCGCTGCACCACGGCATCGATCACCTCAAGGGTAAAACGCAACCGGTTTTCCAGGGTCGTCGCCGAATAGCGATCCGTGCGGTCATTCACCAACGGGTTCAGGAACTGTTCATGCAGATAGCCATTGGCACCATGAATTTCTATGCCATCAAATCCGGCCTCAATCGCGTTGGCCGCAGCCTGGGCAAAGTCTTGAACGATCCGTTCGACTTCATCCGTCGTCAGTTGCCGGGGAGCAGGAGGCGTGACCTGGTCGGGTTTGCCTTCCTCGTTGTACCCGTAGGCTTTGGCACCTCTGGCTTGCATGGAACTGGGACTGACCGGTGTTTTGCCACCCTCTTGAATCGAAGGATGTGAAATCCGGCCGACATGCCAGAGTTGCGCGAAGATATGCCCGCCAACGGCATGTACGGAATCGGTTGTGAGCTTCCAGCCAGCGATTTGTTCGGCAGAGTAAATGCCCGGATTGAACAGGTAGCCCTGCCCTTCCCGGGAAATCGGCGTGCCCTCGGTCACGATCAAGCCAGCCGTCGCACGTTGAGTGTAATAAAGCGCCGTTTGCTCATCTGCGATATCACGCGGCGCACGGGCACGTGTCATCGGTGCCATTACGATACGGTTGGTCAGCAGGGTGCCGGACAGGTCGAAGGGTTCAAAAAGGCTGCTCATGACAAGGCTCTCTGGAATCAGGTCAAGCGATGCTAGATAAAGGCCATTGATGCTACTAGCGCCCTTAAACTCAAAACAAAATTGCTAGAATCGCAATTTATGACACTGACAATCGACTGAGCAGCCATGCAGATCAAAGCCCTGCGCTACTTCCTCACCGTGGCCACTACTGGCAGTTTTCTGGCAACGGCCAGGCTTTTCGGGGTTCCGGCTTCATCGGTATCGCGCTTCATCGCCGCCCTGGAAAAAGAACTGGGCCAGCAACTCTTCTATCGAAGCACACGTGCCGTCAGGCTGACCGAGGAAGGCGAGCACTTCTATCTACAGGTTCGGGAGGCCATCGAGCTACTGGACTCCGCCGCCGATCAGCTTGCCCATCGGGATGCGGGTATCAGAGGCCTGGTCAGGATCAACGCGCCCGAAGCCCTGGGCAGACTGCACGTAGCGCCGCTGGTGAACGATTTGCAGGTGAGATACCCGGACCTCTCGGTTGAACTCACACTCACGGATACATTCATCGACCCCGTGCAGGAAGGCGCAGACATTACCGTCCGCGTCGGCGGCCTGATGGATTCCGGACTGATTGGCCGTATGGCTGTGCCTCAACGCTATGTGCTGGCAGCCAGCCCGGACTACCTTGCCCGCCACGGTTCACCCGCAACCCCTGACGATCTGGCCCGGCACAACTGCCTGTTGTACAAGGGCAAATCCGGCATGCAACGCTGGTATTTCAGGCGCTCTGATGAAGACGTTCTGAAGGTATTCGACGTGAGTGGTCAGTTACGCAGTAACAATGCGGAAGCCTTGGTGGCCGCAGCAGTTGCGGGTCGCGGACTGGTCCTTTTCCCGACCTGGGTGTTCAGAAAGGAAAGCTTTCAGAACGGCAGTCTGATCAGCGTACTGCCAGAATGGGAGGTCGCCGCCTCGGCGCAGGAATCATTCATCCAGATCCTCTCTCCGGAGAATCGATTGCGATCCAGAAAGGTTCGCGAGGTCTCGGCGTTTCTTGTTGAAGCGATCGGGTCGCCGCCCTATTGGGATTGATCGAGCCTGTGACCGGGGCTCGCTTGCCGAAGTGTTCACACGATCAGGATCAGCCCTCACTCGCAGTATTTGCTTCCTGACTGGCCTCAGCCGCCATTTTCAGCCGGTCAGCCTTGCAGATGTACTTGGGCTTGTTGTTTTTCGGCGCCAGCTTGGCGTTCGCCTTTTTGGCGTGGGCCTTTAAGAGCTGCTGGATTTTCTTACGACGATTCATGGTGTGTACTCAATCTGTAAATGCCGGGTGGCGGCTCCGGAAAAGCCGGACGGTATGCGCGGAAATGGTTCATATGACTGGCCATTGTTCATCAAGAGACAAACCTCTGCCAGCAGCCTGTCGATACCGCCAGCGCCTATGACGAAGAGCCGGACAGGCGAGAAAGCGCGGCGGTGCAACAAGCCTCCAGTATTTCATCGGCCAGGGGGGAATCGTCAGGGCATGCTCTTGAAAGCATCAGCCCCCCCACGAGCTGTGCCAGGGCGTCGATCCTTCTGGTCCGGGCCTCCTTTTGCTCTACCCCTTCCGTCTCGACGATCGCCTCTGCCCCAGCGGCAATCAGGCGCTCGATACCTTCAGCAAACACCTGCCTGACCTGCTCCGGTTGGCGCGAAGCATCAGCGGAAAGCGAAGCGATCGTGCATCCATCGCTGGGTGAGTCGCGATGCTCGCGCGACAGGTATTGCGTGATCAGTTCAGCACGCCCGGCATGCGAGAGACGGGCTTGCTGCTGTGAAAAACCACAGGCCGCGGCCTCCGTCATCAGGTCGGCTTTAGAGCCAAAGTGTTTGTAGAAACCGCCATGGGTGAAACCGGCAGCGCCCATCAGATCCGCCACGCTCACGCCGTCATAACCCCGCTCGCGAAACAGCGCGGAGGCCGTCTCGACAATATGGGCTCGGTTTGCCTGCGCCTGGGCTTTGGTGACCTTCATCTCTGCACTCACACGGTTAACGCCGAAGAATGAGTCGATCATACATTGATGTCACCCAACATCAAAATAATTGACATTTTAGATTTCGATCATCATCTTAAGTAAGCGCCTCCGCCAACGGCACGCCATTCCGCCACCTGAACACCGCCACCAAAGGTATATCCATGACCAACCGCACGCTTTTCGACGCTTTCCGCCTGGGTAATCTCACGCTCCCCAACCGTATTGTCATGGCCCCCCTGACGCGCAATCGCGCAGGCAAGGGGCTGGTTCCTACCGAGTTGACGGCTACTTACTACCGGCAACGTGCTTCTGCCGGCCTGATCATCACCGAGGCCACACAGGTTTCAGAACAGGCTCAGGGGTATCAGGACACCCCCGGCCTCTACACCCAGGCACAGATCGATGGCTGGCGCAGAGTGACCGACGCCGTGCATGCCGACGGTGGCCGGATCTTCGTGCAGTTGTGGCATGTGGGGCGTATTTCCCATGTGGACTTGCAACCCGGAGGTGCCGCCCCTGTCGCCCCGTCGGCCATCCGCGCCCAGACCCAGACGTTCGTGAACAACGGTTTTGCCGAGGTCTCCGAGCCGCGAGCCCTGGCGCTGGACGAGTTGCCCGGAATCGTGAACGACTTTCGCCAGGCCGCCGCCAATGCCATCGCCGCCGGTTTCGATGGGGTGGAAATTCACGGAGCCAATGGCTACCTGCTGGAACAGTTCATCAAGGACGGTGCCAACCAGCGCTCCGACGCCTATGGTGGTTCGATCGAAAATCGTGCGCGCCTGTTGCTGGAAGTCACCGCCGCCGTGGCCAACGAGATAGGCGCAGACCGTACCGGTGTCCGTCTCTCGCCCGTGTCGCCAGTCAATGACATGACCTGCAGCGATCCTCAGTCTCAGTACAACTACATTGCCGAACGGCTCAATGAGCTGGGTGTTGTGTACCTGCATGTCGTCGAGGGCGCTACCGGAGGCCCACGCCAGGTCGCGCCGTTCGACTATGCCGCATTGCGCAGCCGCTTCCACCAGACCTACCTCGCCAATAACGGCTACGACCTGGAACTGGCCTCCTCACGACTCACCGAAGGGCAGGCAGACCTCTTTGCATTTGGCCGTCCATTCATCAGCAACCCAGACCTGATCGCACGCCTGAAGACCGGTGCACCGCTGGCCGCGATAAACCCGGCCACGCTGTATGGCGGCGGGGCCGAAGGCTATACCGACTACCCGGCACTGGCCGATGCGCACGCTCAGTAAACACAAGGCACCCGCCCGATACGCGGGTGCGCCTTTCGACATTCACTTGAATCAGGAGCCATCTTCATGAGCACATTACCAACGGTATTGATCACAGGCGCCTCCAGCGGAATCGGGGCAACTTACGCGCAGCGATTCGCCCGCCGTGGTCACGACTTGATCCTTGTGGCACGCGATAAAGCACGGCTGGAAGCGCTCGCCACCCGACTGCGGGAAGAAAGCGGCGTCGCTGTCGAAGTGCTGCCGGCCGATCTGAGCAAAACCAGCGACCTGGCCAATGTCGAAAAGCGACTGAGCAGCGACGCCAGAATCGGCGTACTGATCAACAACGCCGGGATCGGTCAGTCGGGAGGCTTTGCTGACCAGAATGCAGAGAGCATCGAAGCGCTGATCGCACTCAACATGACCGCCGTGACACGGCTCGCAGCCGCCATCGCCCCCAGGCTGGCCAAGGCCGGTGAAGGAGCCATTGTGAACATCGGGTCCGTCGTCGGGCTCGCGCCCGAGCTCAACATGACGGTATATGGCGCGACCAAGGCTTACGTCCTGTTCCTGTCGCAAGGCCTGCAGCTGGAGCTGGGCCCGCAAGGCGTGTATGTACAGGCCGTTCTGCCTGCCGCCACGCGCACAGACATCTGGAAGCATTCGGGCATTGATGTCGATACGCTGCCTGAAGTCATGGAAGTCGATGACCTGGTGGATGCGGCCCTGATCGGCTATGACCGCCGGGAACCGATCACCATCCCGCCCCTGCATGTCGCCAGACGCTGGGATGAACTGGACAGTGCCCGCCGCTTGCTGCTTTCCGACATTCGTCAGGCTCACCCTGCCGAACGCTATCAGACCGCATCATGAGCACCTGAAGAAAGAGAGCGGCCCCGAGCAGATAGTCTGCATCGGGGCCTGCGGGGTCAGGGAGCCGTGGCAAAGCGTCAGCGGCACTGACAGAGCATGATCATCCGGATTCGGTTTTGCCGAATGTCTGTCTTTATCAAGCCAATAAATTCGTAATCTCTCCAACAGCGACATCGGCACAACGGATTATTCCGCCAAAGCCCCAGATTGGAAACATATCCACAAGAATCGATGAGTCCTGTGCTCTTTTCAGCTCAATGGATTCGAGCACGTTCTGATGGTTGAAATCATTCAGAGACAGCTCGTGGATATCGCTGAATATGAACTCGATCAGAAGGCTTTTCTGGCAAACGGTTTCAAGATCTGCCGTCCCCACTCCGACCATTTCATGCTCACGATAATGAACACAAAGTTTGGCTACAGTAGGCGAATCGGAGCGGGGAAGATGCCGGGAAACCGAAAAAGAGACAACTTCCGCATCGTGAAACGATGGCAAGAAACCAATGGCCTCAATCACACGCTCAACGCCATGTATCAACTCTGCGGGTCCCATACTTGCCTCTCAAATGATCTTATTGGAGTGATTTTCGTCAGAACAGGACGACGTAAGCCAAAACGGTAGAAGCGAATCGGGCCGCGATCCGCTCATTCGCGAGACATCATTGAAGGCGATAGATCTTCTTCAACTTCACAGGCCTCTCGCGAATGAATTCGCTCCTACAGAAAGGCCTGTAAATCATGATGTTGCGTTTTGTTATCCACGGCCGGTACCGACGCCCTGGATAAATCCGGTCCTGTTGACCGCACGACAGCGATCTTCAGGAAGTCTGCATTATGAAAGAACCTGGCGTCTGACAACAACGCTCAAGGCGCAGCCGGATAAAACTCCCCATCATCCCCCTGAACCCTCGCCTTCAGCCGGCGAGCGATTTCTTCCAGTTTGGTCATCGCCCGGTCAGAGGGATCCTTTGTATAAAGCTCGCCCATGTCCGGGCGATACCAGAGAGGAAAGGATTCCCCGGTAATGGACACCATGAAATCCTGCGGACTATTGGCCGCATCCCTGACAATCTGGGCGTCTGTTTTTACATACGCCAGCCATTCCTCAAGGGAAATCCGGGGACCCGCCTCATCCGCCCAGAAAGCCTTGCGGCTGATATGCACGTCATAACCGGCGAATGTGAAAGTGCTCAGGCCCAGCAACAGCAAAAAAACCAAAGCCCGCATGCCGTCACCGCGCCACCGGCACCGTAAACCTGAACTCACTCCCCTCTCCGACCGTGCTTGCGGCGGTCAGCATGCCGCCGTGGGCCTTGATGATGCCCTGGGAGATGTAGAGCCCCAGACCGGTTCCGGTCGGGTTGCCTTCCTTGATGGTCCAGTAACGCTCGAAGATATGCGGCAGTTGTTCCGGCTGGATGCCTTCGCCGGAGTCCCGGACGGTGAAGACGATTTCGTCTCCGTTGGGCACCGCCAGCACATCGATACGCCCCTGTTTGGGGGTGAACTTGATGGCGTTGCCGATCAGGTTGGACAGCACCTGGAACAGACGCTCGGGATCGGCATTGACCTTGAGGTCGGGCTCGGCGTTGAAGAAGATATCGATGGTTTTATCCATGGCCAACGGTGCCAGCAATGAATAGGCCTCCTCGAAGATATGACTGACATCCAGAGGCTGCGGCGAAATGATGTAGCGCCCGGCTTCGATCTTGGAAGTGTCGAGCAGGTCTTCGAGCAGGACGTTCATGCGGCTGGCAGCCTGTTGCATGGTGTCGATGGCCGAAGAAATGCGCCGCGAGGTGTGCGGGCCATCGGAACTGAAGGCCTTTTGCATCATGCCGCAGAGCATGGAAATGACCGTCATGGGGTTGCGCAGGTCATGGGACACGACCGCGACCAGTTCGTCACGTGCGCGTACAGCCTGTTGCTCACGGAGCACTTGCCGGGCAAGGTCGGCCTCCAGTGCCGAACGGCGCAGGTCACTGGCCGCGAACACATCGCCATGGCTCCACTTGGTGGAAATGCCCGCCATCTCGACTTTCCAGATCTCGAAAGAGGTCCGCGGCCTCAGGCGCAAGCCCTCACCCGACTCCTCCATATCCAGTGGTTTATCCGGGTTACCGCTCCATTGAATGCTTTCCTTGACCTCCGGACGAAACCACAGCACGCCGTTGTCGACCGGTTTGGGCAAGCTCATGGCCAGAACACCGCTGGCGCTCTGTTGATAGGCCGCGGCCGCCGGGTAGACGCTCGACAGATGATGGCTGGAAAAGACCGTTTGCCCGCCTTTCATCAGCCATTGGTGCAGTTCGCGAACTTCATGGGGCTCGGGGCAGGAACCAAAGACATGCAACTGCTTGTCCTCGATGATCGCCACGCCAGATGCGCCCACCAGGTCCATCAACAATTGCGGGTGCCGGGTCAGGCCGTCAAAGACATTTTCCGAGGCGGTCAGCATGGAGTCGTTCAGGCTTTTCAGCATCTGAACCTTCGCTTCGCGCTGACGGCTGACCTCCAGTGCCTCCATCGCACGAATCTGCAGCGACAGCACCTGACCGATAGCCTGGCAGGCACCGCGCAATTCATGCGAGACATACAGCGGCGTGCGGTGCCCGCAACTGATCAGCCCCCAGAGCTTGTCGTCCTTGAGCAGGGAAACGCTCATGGAGGACAGCACCCCCATGTTTTTCATGTATTCGCAGTGGATGGGCGACACACTGCGCAATGTCGAGAAACTCAGGTCCAGCGGCTGCCCGTTGTCGGGACGCAACTGCGGCACCAGTGGCACAGGCGTGTAATCGGCATCGGGAATGATGCGCAGCCAGTTGCGACGGTAGAGCTCACGCGCCTGCTCCGGGATGTCCGAAGCGGGGAAGAACAGGCCGTTGAACAGTTCCATGTCCGGGGAGGACGCTTCGGCGATGACCTGGCCGTGGCCTTCTTCCTCGAAACGGTAGATCAACACCCGGTCATAACCGGTCAGCTTCTGGATTTCACGGACGCTGATCTCATACAGCGCCTCCAGTGTCTTGGCGGCCTGCAATTGGCGCAGCATACGGCCCAGGTTAGAGATCCGCTCTCCCATGGCTGTCTGTGCATGCCTGTCCTGAACTTCAAGCTCCAGCACCAGAACACCTTGATTCCGGTGCAACAAGGCCTCGAATTCACGGCCATTGAGTGTGATCAGAATCTGCGGCACATCATGAAATGATTCATGGGCACTGGCGCTCTTGAGCACCGTGGCCCAGCCCTCGCCCACCACCTGTTCCAGTGGCTGCCCCAGAACATCACCGGGCTTCCTGCCCAGCAGCTCTTGCACGTTGGCACTGACCTGAAGAACTGCAAGATCAGGCTCGGTCAGCGTAAACAGCACGCCGTGGGGCTGAATCGCGCCCGGGTACTGAATAGGTTCATTTGCACAATTGGCCAGGAGGGCTTCAAAAGCGTCTTTATCGAGTTGGCTCATAGCAGCACCTCTTGTGCATCGAGCCAGTGCTCGAAACATGCAAATGTAGATTGGGCCGCCTGTGCGGCGGCCTCTGTGGTTGCGTCATCACCTGACACGCAGTCCAGATACTCTAGAAACGCTTTCCAGCGCGGGCCGGTGGCGCTGCCGTAGACGTTCAGAAAGGATGCACCACTGTGTTCGTCCAGCCCCAGGCGCTTGTGGATTTCACGTCGCAGCACTTGCCCGCCCAGGGTGGCACCTTCAAGCACGTACATCACGCCCAGGCAGGCACCGGGGCTGTCGATCACCGGCAATTGCGGGCATTGAACAAGGGAGTCGATATCCGGTTCTGTCATGCCCAGGGCCTGCAAATCCGTCAGCAATGCGGGGGTCTTGATGCGCTCGGCCTGTGCAAGCGCTGGCGGTACCAGACCACTGGTCAGCAAGGCCGCTTCCAGTGGTCTGTAGAAACCGTGATAGGCCTGGAGCAAGCGAAGAAAGTACGCATGGTCCAGAACAGGGGAGAAAAACGGCAGGCGTTTTTCCAGATCGACATGTAACTGATTCGTTGCAACGCGAAGAGCGTCAAGCAATCGTGTCGGGGTGACCTGGGTATACGTTGCCAACATCCACTCGTGCTCTCAAGGATTGAAACGACAAGAAACCGCATCCAGGCGAAATAAGCCCTCAACATACAGACTGCCAGCAATATCTGACAGGGGGTTTCAAGAATTACCGATGAAATACAGTAGCTTAAGCATCGGAAATTTCCTGTCTCTGATGTGAGAATTCTTACCTACAAGACAATTTCAGAGTCACCGCTCAACCAGAACACCGTGATTTCGCATCACGCCATCCGGCATTCAATTGTCAGATGCGACACTTCATGTACGTCGCGCAAGCGCTCCCGGATCACCTCGGCTGACACATTTATTTCAGACTGCACACTCACGATGGCCGCCCGGGCCTGCGGGCCGACCTGCCAGACGTGCAGGTCGGTGATTTTCACATCGCCATCCGCCTCCAGCACCTCGCGGATTTCCTGCGCCACATGCTCGTCGGTCACATCGAGCAGAACATTGGCGCTGTCCTTGAGCAGACCGTAAGCCCACCGGGCAATCACACAGGCCCCGACAATCCCCATCAGCGGGTCGAGCCAGACCCAGCCCAGATAACGCCCCGCCAGCAAGGCACCAATGGCCATCACGGACGTCAGTGCATCAGCCATCACATGCAGGTAGGCAGAACGGAAATTGTTGTCGCCCCCATGTGGGTGCCCATGCTCATGCGAGTGGGTGTCATGAGGGTGGTGATGGCCGTGGCCGTGATCATGCCCGCCCGACAACAGCACAGCGCTCAATACGTTCACGGCAAGGCCGATGACCGCAATCAGCGTGGCTTCGCCAAAGGCCACTGTCGCAGGTTGAAACAGGCGCACCAGCGACTCGATGCCAATCCCCAGCGACACCATGAACAGGATCAGTGCCGAGGCGAATCCCGCCAGATCCCCCACCTTGCCGGTTCCGAAGCTGAATCGCCCATTGTTGGCGTTGCGTCGGGCAAAGGCATAGGCCCCCGCGGCAATGCCCAATGCACCGGCATGAGTCGCCATGTGAAAACCATCGGCCAGCAGCGCCATCGAACCGGTGATATACCCGGCTGCGATTTCGACCACCATCATCGCAAACGTCAGGGCAACGACCCACAAGGTGCGGCGGGCGTTTTCATCGTGGGATGCGCCCAGAAAGACGTGGTCATGGCTGTGTTCATTCGTCATCGTGAAGATTCCTGGCAAGACCTGCCCTCTCCATTCAGGCCAATGGCATGGATGGCGAGCAGACCGAAAGGGGGGATTCATTTGGAATAGCGATGGATTGCCTCGAGCAACTCTTCCAGGCCCTGAGCCCGTTCTTCGTCACTCAATCCGGGACGCGCCACATGTTCACGGGCATGCGCTTCGATGATCTGGTCAAGCAGGCCATTGATGGCCCCGCGAGTGGCCGCGACCAAGTGCAGGGTCTTTGCACAATCGACCTCCCCCTCCAGTCCACGCTCGATCGCCTGCACCTGTCCGGCAATGCGCCGGACACGCTTGAGCAGATCATCCTTTTCGGCCTGCAAATGAGCCATACCATACCCCCCCTACCTATATTGAGTGCAAGCCTAGATGGTTATGAAGGAGATGGCAAATTCAAATCAACGCACGTTGCGGTACAGCATCAGACGTGAACTCTCATGCAGTCCTCGCGTCAGCTCACGCAATCGCTCGAACTCCTCGGGGTGTTGCCCGGCCACATTGTCCAGCGGCGTGCGTGAAGCCAGGTCATGCAAAGTAGGCGAGCGGCCGTCGTGCTCCATCTGCAACAGAAAGTGCCGGGTAACGGCGCCAATCAGCGGGAAGGTGCCTTCACGCAGGACCAGCGGCACCACACGCTCGCCTTCCGGTGCCGGTTGCTGGATATCGCGCCCCATGGCCCCGTTGCTGAACTCGACACCCACCATGCCCGCCACGGTCGGCAAAAGATCCGCCAGCCCCACCGCCTCTTCGATGACACGAGGCTTCAACAGCGCCGGCGCGTGAATGAGCAGCGGGACGTTGTTGCTTTCCAGACCCAGTTGCTCGAAGGCCGGAGCCATGTGCGGGATCTGACTGATCCGGGTGTTATGGTCGCCAAACATCACGAAAATGGTGTTTTCGTAATAACCGCCCGCCTTGGCCATTTCCATCAGACGACCGATATTGAAATCCAGCAGGCGTACGGCGTTGTATTGCTCGACACTGCGCGAACCCGCTGCCTGCACCTGCTCCAGACTCAGGTTGCTGACCTCGAAACCGTCGTTCTCCTTGGGAATGGTGAAAGGCCGGTGATTGCCCGCCGTCTGCAGATAAGCGAAAAACGGTCGATCCTTGGGCAACTCACGCAGGATCCTGTCGCTTTCCTTGAACAGGTCCAGGTCGGAAATGCCCCAGACGTCCACCTGCGGTGAAGTCCAGTCGCGTTCGTCATACAGGCGCACATCATCGATGCTGCGGCGAATAAGGGCGTTCATGTTGGCCCAGCCCGAGTTGCCGCCGATCATGTACAGCTTCTGGTAATCCTTGAAGTCATTGATGATCGTGTTCTGGCGGGTCAGCAACGGATGGCGCGTCGCGGTTTCCTGACGGGTCACGTCCGGGACTCCGGTGATGCTGGCCCAGACCGTCTTGGCCGTGCCGGTCACCGGGACATAGAAATGTTTGAAGAACCAGCTCTGGGTCGCCAGACGGTCCAGATTCGGCGTGGGATTGAGCGGGTTGCCATAGGCCCCGACCGCGCTGGTGCCCAGGGATTCGAGCATCACGAAAATCACGTTCGGCGCACGTTCACCGCCAACCCGATAAGGCTGCACGGCTTGCTGACGCTGAAAAGTCAGACTCTGAGGATCCGGCTGCGGCACGCTCAGGTACCTGACGACCGCGTCATAGTGGCGGCGCACCTGATCTTCGTCGTAGCGCGACTGTGCGACCTTGAGCGTGTCATACAGGAACAGCGCCGGGTTGAGCCCCAACGCCGCCACGTGGTTATTGCCGGAGAAAAACGCATCGCTCCAGCGCAGCGGCACCGGGTTTTCCAGGTTGAGGTTTTCCACCCTTCCCAGCAGCCCAAGAAAGGTCGCGCCTGCAATCACGACTGCGCCCCAGGCTGCCGACCATCGCTTGACCGGACGCGGCGCTCGCTCCAGAGTGACGTGCTCCAGCCAGAACAGGACGCGTCCCAGCCCCAGCAACGTCAGCAGCCACCCGAGGCTGATCCACACCACCGGGTAGGTTTGCCACACCATGTCGCGAGAGATCTGTGCATCGTCCAGATACCGCAGGACGCTGGCGTTGAGCCTGACGCCAAGATAGGCGTAATGGCCGAAATCGATGATGTGAATCAGCGTCAGCATACCCAATGCCAGCAGCAAAAAGGATCGGCCGATCCAGCGCAAGGCACGCACACGGACCATGTTCCAGCGCGGCAGGCACAACAGGAACGCAACCGGCAGAGACACCAGCAGCGCCAGACGCAGGTCGAAGCGCAGACCGATGCCCAGGGTTTGCGCCACGGTAGGGTCAGTGAACAGTTGCCCGGCGTCTATCCCGGAAAAGCGCCAGAAGAACACGCCTCTCAACAGCGTCGACAGCAGGAAAAACAGCACGATGATGCCTGCCCAATAGCGCAGGCGTCGTGATTGCAGCCAACTCATTTTCATTCCTCTCGTTAGGCTATCGCGGGGTGTACGCCAATCATTGTGGGAGCGGATTCATTCGCGAAGAGACCGGTACGCCCAATACATCTCTGCTGTCAGAAAAACTGTCTTCCCGAATAAATCCGGTCCTACCCGGCTCGGGTGCGGTAAAGACGCCGCGTCACGAACACCAACAACGCCCCGCAGCAGTACAACGCCAGCAGCGGATCGATCAGGTAATCCCAGTAGTTTTCCGAAGGCTTGATGCGGAAGGTGAAGGCCAGCGTGGCCAACGCCAGCATCAAGGCACTCAGGTGGCTGCGCAGGTACAGCAGCCCGAGGGTGACGAAACCGACGACAATGATCATGGGCCGTGGGTTGAAACCCCAGCGGTAGGGGTCGAAGTACGTCAGGCCCAGCGTCGCCGGATACAGCAGCAAGGCCAGTGTGCCCATGACAGACCACACCAGCACGCGCTGGCGATTTTCCAGTGGCTGGATCAACCCCAGGCGCTGCAGGCTCAGCCAGACCAGCCCCACCAGACTGGTAATCGCCAGGTCATCGCTCAGGCTGCGCACATAGGCGGCCAGCGACAGACCATCGATGGAAATCACACTCACCAAAGAGGCTCCGGCCAGTATCGCCAGTCGCCAGCGCAACGAGGATGTCCATGAAGCCAGAATCAGAAACAGCGTCAGTGCAAACGCCAGATGGGCCAGCCATTGAGCAATCATAGAAAGTGCTCCGCCAGCCAGGCATCGTTGAAGCTGACATGCTTGATGAAGGTGTTATTCCAGGAATACACCACGTGATACATGCCGTCCGGGCTGCGGATGAAGTACGGGTATTCATATTCGAAATCACAGCCCTGGGGCGAGCAGACCCGCTGATCCAGATTGCTCAGGAACTCGGCTTCCAGAGGCTGACGTCGAGCGCCGCTGGAAGCTCTGAAGCCTTCACCAAGGATTTCCCGATAAGCCTCCAGCGAGAATGGATTGCCCAGCGGGTCGGGGGACTTGTCCAGATCGATCACGGGCCGCCACTGATTCATCTGCTCGTCGGTGCCGTACAGACTCAGCTTGAAACGGCCGTCTCGCAGATCGTTCAAGGCCACCAGCAGGCCGCGCCCCGGCACACCGACCGCCGCCAGCGACGAGTTGGGATTGCTCGGTTCCAGCGGCGTCGGTTCACTCCAGGTCTGACCGCCGTCTTCGGTACGGCTGGCCAGCACGCGGTGATAGGTATTGCCTGCATAACGCAGCAATGCCACGGCGCGCTGACCGTCCAGCGGCACGACCGTGGGTTGCAGGGAGTTGGTGCCACGGCTGATGCGGAACTTGTCGATCACATCGCCGTTGGGGCTCAAGTACAGGTACTCGGCAAACTTGCCCAGAAACTCGTGATAGACCGGCAGGCCAATGGAACCGTCGGCATGAAACACCGGAGCGGCGCGAACCAGCGTGCTGATGTTCAGGAAAGGTGAAGTAATGAGCTGACGCGGTGCCGACCAGGTCACGCCCATGTCTTGGGAGACCATGGCATTGACCGAACTCCCCGCCCAGCCGCCCACCGAGACCGACACATAGAACAGCCACAGACGTTGGTCCGGAGCCAGTGCAACGACCGGGTTACCCAGTTTGCGAATGTATTTCCCGGTTCCGGCCTGGGTGGACTCTCGGGTCGCCAGCACCTGTTCATGACCCCACTCGCCAGCACTGGCATCGAAACGGGCCGCACGAATCTCCACGTCCCCGGCCCCTTCCCGAGAACCGGCGAACCACACCGACATCAGGTCGCCACCGGGCAAGGCCGTGACGGCCGAGGAATGAACGAAATCATCCAGATCCGAGGAAGCGAAACGCGAGTTGTACATCGCTTGAGGGGCTGCACCCTCAACACTGACCGGCGCCGCACTCACGGCAAAGGAAGACAGGGTGTGCAACGGATGGCTGAGCCAGGCGCTGAAAAAGATCGTGACAACAGCAAGGCCTGCGCTCCATGCAGCCAGCTTTCGGGAAATAACAGGCATGACAATCCATCACCGTAGCGAAAGAAAATTAAAGGGGAATATTCAGTGGTCGGTTTCGTCAGGCAGCGCTCGCCGTTTGCCGGTCAGCATCGACAGAGGCAGGTTGTCACGCACCTGGAAACTCTCGAAAACCGCTGCCGCCATGTGCAGCAGCACCAACACACACAATGCGTCGGCCAGGGTTTCATGGATCTGCAATGGCCAGTCGGCGCCCCACAGGGCGTCGACCTCCTCCATGAGCCAACCTGTCAGGCCGATGGAAAATATCAACACCATCATCAGGACCATGACCAGCGCGCCCAGAGGCGAATGGCCGAGCCGGTGAAAAGGCCGCCTGTCGATCAGCGCGCCAGCATGAGCGCGCAGGCGGCCCGGAGTCGGCCAGAAATCGCTCCAGCGCGCACTGCGCGGCCCGATGAATCCCCACACCACTCGCACAGCCAGCCAGGCCACCGAGTAATAGCCCAGCCAGACATGCCAGTCGCCACCGGCTTCGTTGAAGAAGTAGTTGGCGATGAAAACACCCGCGACAGACAGATGAAACAGCCTGACCACAGGGTCCCACAGGCGCAGGGAAACGCGGCTCATCAGCCTTTGATCTCGGTCTTCACGGCCTTGCCGGTGACCGGGTCGTGGTAGATCTCGACCTTGCGCTTGTCCTTGTCGAAACCGTAGATCTCGTAGCAGTTGCCGTCAGTGACCTTGAACTTGCTGATCTGGTAACCCTGGGCCTTGAGTTGTTCCTGGAATCTGGCCTGATCCTGCCATTGGGACTTGTCGGCTGTGGTGCATTGCGGGCCGGCCAGGGCAAGAGGGCTGGCCATCAGCAGGGAAATCAGCAGGACTTTACGCATGGTGAACACTCGCAGCAGTTGAAGGAGCTCCTACTGTGCGAAACGAGTCTTAGGAAAAGCTTAAGGCGCAACAGCTCGTTACATCTTCCCGGACATACGGCACTACGCGGCCTTGTGGCGGAACGGCATGATGGCGCCCTTCTCCCAGACTCCCCGTTCGGACCCTGTATGCGCCTGCTTCTCGTGGAAGACGATCGTGCCATCGGCCAAGGCATCAAAGTGGCCTTGAACAGCGAAGGCTACACACTCGACTGGCTGGAAGACGGGCTCAGCGCCCTGCACGCTCTGCGCAGCGAGCGCTTCGATCTGTTGCTGCTCGACCTGGGCCTGCCGCGCCTGGACGGCTTCGATCTTCTGCGCCAGTTACGCGCCGAGCAGCAATCGTTGCCGGTACTGGTGCTGACCGCCCGTGACGGCACCGAAGACCGGATTGCCGGGCTGGATGCCGGTGCCGACGACTATCTGGTCAAACCCTTCGACGTCAATGAACTGAAAGCCAGGGTCCGGGCCTTGCTGCGCCGCAGCCAGGGGCGAGCACAACCCTTGATGGAACACGCGGGCATCAGCCTGGACCCGGCGTCCCAGCAAGTCAGCTATCAGGGCAACGAAGTGCCCATGACCCCCATGGAGTATCAATTGTTGCATCAGCTGATGATCCGCCCCGGCAAGGTGGTCACCCGCGAGCGCCTGTCCACGACGCTGTATGGCTGGCAGGACAAGGTCGAGAGCAACACGCTGGAAGTCTTGATCCATAACCTGCGCAAGAAACTGTCCACCGACCTGATCCGCACCGTTCGCGGCGTCGGCTACCTGCTGGAGCTCAAGGCATGACCTCGGTACGCGCACGCATTCTGGCCCCGGTCCTGCTCTTGTTGCTGCTGGGTGATCTCATCATCGGCCTGCTGGTGTTGCGTGACAGCCACCATGAAATCGAAGAGGTCTACGACGCTCAACTGGCGCAAAGCGCACGCTTGCTGCAAGGCGTACTGCGCCAGAGAGCCCAGGGGGAGCAGGATCTGGACAAGCTCTATCAGGCCTTCGATGAAGCCATGAGCCGGGTGGGCACCAGCGGCGTTGCCCACCCTTATGAAACCCGACTGACCTTTCAGGTCTGGCGCACATCGGGCGAACTGCTGGTGCGTTCTGCCGAAGCCCCGATACTCAGTGAACCGCCCCGCGAGGAAGGCTCACATGACCTTGTGGAAAATGGCAATGAATGGTGCGGCTTCCTGCTGGCCGATCCACAACAGGGTTTTCTGATCTGGGTGGGTGAGCGCGACGACGTACGGCAAGGGCTGATCCAGATCATCGTGAGTCATACCGTCTGGCCGACGGTGATTGGCGTTCCGCTGCTGATCGTGTCCATCTGGCTGGTGATCGGCTGGGGTTTGCGTCCGTTGCAGTCGATGGCACGGGTAATCCGCAAGCGAGACGCCGAAAGCCTGGAGCCTCTGACCCTGTCACCATTGCCGAAAGAACTGGAACCCATGCAGACCGCGCTCAACCGCCTGCTGACCCAGATCGATCATCTGCTGGAGCGCGAGCGACGCTTCATTGCCGACGCAGCCCATGAGTTGCGCACGCCCCTGACCGTCCTGCGCATTCACGCCCAGAACGCCCGTCAGGCCGAACTTCCCGAACAACGTCAGGAGGCGCTGGATTTCATGGTGCATGGCGTGGACCGGGCAGCCCGTATCGCCAGCCAGCTCTTGACCATGGCCCGGCTGGAACCCCATCAGAATCCGGAGCAGTTGAAGACCTTTGAACTCAAGACACTGGTTCAGGAGGAAATGGCCGAACTCACGCCACTCGCTCTGGAAAAGCAGGTCGAACTGGTGCTTGAGGCCGATGAGGAATGCGTGATTCACAGTGATCCGGGTGCAATCACCATTGCGCTGCAGAACCTGCTGACCAACGCTCTGAACTTCGCCCCGGCCGCCAGCGAGATTCGGGTCGTGCTGCAGCGCCAGAATGACGGCAACGCCCACCTGAGTGTCGAAGATGCCGGCCCCGGCATCGACGAACACCACAAGGCGCGCCTGCTCGAACGCTTCTACAGCCATGGCAACAGCAATGGTGCCGGATTGGGGCTGGCAATTGTCGACATGATCGTGCGCAAGCTGCAAAGCAGCCTGCACCTGCACAACGCCCCGCAAGGCGGGTTGTGTGCGCAGTTGCGGATCTGCAATCAATCATCGCCTCTTCGCGAATGAATTCGCTCCTACAGCGCCCGTAGGAGCGGATTCATCCGCGAAAAATACGCCCTGCAAGGCGGGTTGTGCGCGCAGTTGCGGATCTGCAATCAATCGTCGCCTCTTCGCGAATGAATTCGCTCCCACCCACCGTGAAAAATCAGGCCCCGGACGCTACATACGCTCCGGTCACCTTCCTGCGGCGCAACAAGGCAATCAGCAGAATGAAGCCCGTCACGCCAGCGGTCATCAGGGTTTCATAGCGATAGTTCGGGCTGATCAGCATGTAACCCAGCACCAGCGTGATCAGTGCAATGACGCACCAGGTCAGCCACGGGAACAGCCACATCTTGAAGGCCAGTTCGTTGCCGTCCTTTTCCAGCATCGCCCGCATCCGCAGTTGGGACACCGCGATCACCAGATACACCAGCAACGCAATGGCGCCGGTCGTGGACAGCAGGAAACCGAACACCTTGCCGGGAAAGGCATAGTTCACGAAGCAGCCGGCAAACCCTGCCAGCGTGGAAAGAATCACCGCCACCGTCGGCACGCCGCTACCGGAAACACGCTTGATCGGCACAGGCGCTTCACCTCGCGCACTCAGGGAATACAGCATCCGCGAAGCCGTGTAGAGGCCGGAGTTCATGCAACTGGTCACGGCCACAAAGACCACGATATCGACCATCAGCTTGGCACTGGGGACGTTGAGGACTTCCAGCGCACGCTGAAAGGAGCCCACTTGCAGCAGGCGCGGGTCGTTCCAGGCCACCAGCGACACGATGAAGAAGATCGAGAAGAGGTAGAAAATCGCGATGCGATACACCACCAGGTTGGTGGCCTTGCGAATCTTCTCTTTGGGGTTGGCCGTCTCATCGGCAGCGATGGTGACGATTTCTGCACCGAAGAACGAGAAGATCGTTACCAGCACACCGCCCAGCACCGCCCCGAAACCGTTGGGCATGAAGCCGCCGTTCAGCCACAACTGCTCGACGCCGGAGGTTTCGGCCAATGGCCAGAAGCCCAGTACGGCCAGGGTGCAGACCGCGATGAACGCCAGGATCGCAATGACCTTCACCAGCGCGAACCAGTACTCGAACTCGCCGAAATTCTTCACGCTCACCAGGTTGGTGCAGGACAGCGTGATCATGATCAGGAAAGCGAACAGCCAGGACGGCACCGAAGGCATCCAGGCGTGAAGAATGTCGGCCCCGGCAATCGCCTCGACCGGGATGATCAACACCCAGAACCACCAATACAGCCAGCCGATGGTGAATCCGGCCCAAGGCCCGATGGCCTGCCCCGCATAGGTCGAGAACGAACCGCTGTTCGGGTTGGCAATCGCCATTTCACCCAGCATGCGCATGACCAGCAAGACCAGCAGACCGGCAATGCCGTATGAAATCAGGATCGCGGGGCCGGCGGTGGCGATGGCATTGGACGAGCCAATGAACAGACCGGCACCGATGATGCCGGCAATGGAAATCATCGAAACCTGACGAGATGTCAGCCCGTGTTTCAGGGAGCGATGCTCGTTCTTTTTATGAGAAACCATGTTCTACCCTCAACGTGAACGTTGCACAGGGCGGCACGCAAAGAGGCAGCCCGACGCGCAATCTGTCTTGAATAAGCGTTGTTATTGGCGCAGCGTGGGCTGCTTTATTGGCTTACGTTCAAACGGAATTCAGATAGACCGGATGCCGAAAGACTGCCACGGCAAAGCCGGGCGAGTATGGAACTTGCCATTTGGATTTCCTTGCATTGATTTCGACGGCAGCAGAAATGGAATGAAGTTTTTTTGTTGTATGGCGTTTTATTCTTCTAGGAAATCAGAGTACGACGCGCAGGCATTGCCCCGCGTGATACAGGGTAAAACCGGCATCGTAGGCCAGAGTGCGCAATGAACTGCCCGTCACGGTCTTGCTCTTCGAGAAACTGACCGGCAAGGCCTTGGCATCCTCGGTGAGCAGGTAGTCCGCAAAGCATTTGCCCACCAGCGTTCCCGTGGTGACACCCCGGCCATTGAACCCGGTTGCCGCCAACAGCCCCGGCGCAGGCTCGAACAGGCGCAGCAGATGGTCTGGCGTAAAGCCGATACGGCCCGTCCAGGTGCATTGCCACTCGACCTTGCCCAGTTGCGGGAAGTAATGCTGCTGGATGCGGTCGGCCCATTGGCGAATGAACCACAGCGGGTAATTGCCGGCATTGCCCAGGCTGCCGAGCAACAGCCGCCCGTGTGCATCACGGCGAATGCTGCTCAATACCGTGCGGGTGTCCCAGGAGCCCTGCCCGCCCCGCAGAATGTTTGCCTGCTCCGGTCCACTGAGCGGCTGCGATGCCACTTGATAGTAATAACCGGCAAAGATGTGATCCTTCACATCCGTCCATTCGCCTTCGGTGTAGGCATTGGAAGCGATGATGACTTTTTCGGCCCGCACACTGCCCTTGTCGGTGGAAACCTTCCAGCCATCGTCGGTGCGTTGCAGGCCGGTGACGGGCGACTCACCGAACAGCAGACCGCCACGGGCAACCACATTGATTGCCATGCCGGACGCATAGGCCATCGGGTTGACGGTCCCGGCCCGGTGATCGAGCAACGCACCGGCGATCTTGTCGGTGCCGCAGGCGTCTTCACACGTCTTGCCGGTCAGCAGTTCGACATGGGCACCGCGCCGCTGCCATTGTTCGGCACGGCTGCGCAGGTCATCCAGCCCCTTGGCGTTGTGCGCCATGTGCAGGGTGCCGGTACGGGTTTCCTGGCACTCGATGCTGTATTTATCGATGGTGGAGAACACCAGTGCCGGAGCAGCCCCCAATGCACCATTGAGGCGACTGGCCTCGGCACTGCCCAGCACTTTTTCCAGCTCGTCCGGCGCAACCCAGGTCCCGGCGTTGACCAGCCCTACGTTGCGACCCGAACCACCGTGGCCGACCTGATGGGCCTCCACGATGCAGACCGACTTGCCGCCCTCAAGCAATTGAAGTGCAGCCGACAGACCGGTAAAACCGGCCCCGATGATGCAGACATCCGCCGTACGCTCACCGATCAGTGGCGGATTGAGCGGCCGCTGCGGCGTCAGTTGCTCCCACAGACACTCTTGACGAAATGGCGCCATTGCAGAACTCCAGCCTGCGCGATGAAGAGTCAGGCCCGCCCCGCGAGCCTGATACCCTGTGTGTCAGTCGAACACGATGCCCTGAGCCAGTGGCAGCTCGCGGGAATAGTTGACGGTGTTGGTCTGACGACGCATGTAGGCTTTCCAGGAGTCGGAACCGGATTCACGCCCGCCGCCGGTCTCCTTCTCACCGCCAAACGCCCCGCCGATTTCCGCACCGCTGGTGCCGATGTTGACGTTGGCGATGCCGCAATCACTGCCCGCAGCACTCTGGAAGGCCTCGGCTTCACGAATGTCAGTGGTGAAAATGCAGGACGACAGGCCCTGTGGCACTTCGTTGTTCAGGCGCAGCGCTTCCTCGAACTCATCGTAGGCCAGCACGTAGAGAATCGGCGCAAAGGTTTCATGACGCACCACATCGCTCTGGCCGGGCATTTCAGCGATGGCGGGCGTCACGTAGTAGCCGTTCGGGTATTTGTCCTGCAACTGACGCTCGCCACCGAAGACTTGCCCGCCTTCGTCCCTGGCCTTGGTCAGCGCATCCTGCATGGCCGTAAACGCCTGTTTGTCGATCAGCGGGCCGATCAGATTGCCTTCACGCGGGTCGCCCACGCGCACCTTGCCGTAGGCCGCCTTGACCTTCGCCACCACTTCATCCTTGATGGAGCGATGCACGATCAGGCGACGTAGCGTGGTGCAGCGTTGACCGGCCGTGCCCACCGCACTGAACAGGATGCCGCGTACGGCCAGATCCAGATCGGCGCTCGGGGCCAGAATCATCGCGTTGTTGCCGCCCAGTTCCAGAATGCTGCGACCGAAACGGGCCGCCACACGTGGACCGACTTCACGGCCCATGCGGGTGCTGCCGGTGGCGCTCACCAGCGGTACACGCGGGTCATCGACCAGCACCTCACCGGCCTCGCGATCACCAATGATCAGTTGGGCCAGCCCTTCGGGCGCATCACCGAAGATTTTCAGGGCTTTCTCGAACAGCGCCTGGCTGGCCAGTGCGGTCAGCGGGGTTTTCTCGGACGGCTTCCAGATCACCGGGTTGCCACAAACCAGCGCCAGCGTGGTGTTCCAGGCCCAGACCGCCACCGGGAAGTTGAACGCACTGATCACGCCGACCACGCCCAGCGGATGCCAGGTTTCACGCATGTGGTGACCGGGACGCTCGGAGGCAATGGTCAGGCCGTACAACTGGCGGGAAAGGCCGACCGCGAAGTCGCAGATGTCGATCATTTCCTGCACTTCGCCCAGACCTTCCTGAGTGATCTTGCCAGCCTCGATGGACACCAGCTCGCCCAGCTCGGCCTTGTGCTCGCGCAGCACCTCACCAAAGATACGCACCAGCTCGCCACGACGCGGGGCCGGGACCGTGCGCCACTTCAGGAAAGCACTCTGGGCACGTTCGATACGCGCCAGCACCTGTGTCTTGTCTTCCAGGCTGACGGAGGCAATCTGGCTGCCATCGATCGGGGTGTAAACGGGATAGTCCCCTTCTGTGTAGGCACTTTTCGCAACACCCAGGCTTGCTAACAAATTGGCGACCACATTGATTCTCCTGCAGATGACACTGGTTGAAATCATTGATGTGGATCAGTATTGATCCGCAACAGTCCTTGTCACAAACGACCATTTAGAAAAACATGATTCCGTTTTGGAATGATTCATCTCGCACGTCAACAGGTAACCGGTAATGTCCAAGCGTTTGATGCCCTCAACGACCGCCTTGCAGTGTTTCGAAGCCGCGGCCCGTCATTTGAACTTCACACGCGCCGCACAGGAACTGCACCTCACCCAGAGCGCCGTGAGCAAGCAGGTCGCGCAACTGGAAGAGATGCTTTGCCACCCGCTGTTCCAGCGTATCCGTCGTCGCCTGCACCTGACACCGGCGGGCGAGCTGTACATGGCCGAGGTGAGCAAGATCCTCATTCAGGTGGACATGTCCAGCCGTTATATCCTGACCTACGGCGGCGAAACGGAAGTGCTGAAAATCGCCACCCAGCCGACCTTCGGCGACCGCTGGCTGGTGCCGAACCTGAAGGGGTTCAGCAGCCAGAACCCCGGTATTCACCTGGATATCCGCAGCGAGCTGGAGCCCTTCGACCTGGTCCGGGCCAAGGCCGATGTGGCGTTCTTTTTCGGTCAGGGCACCTGGCCGGGTGCCACCTGCATCGAGCTGTTCAAGGAAGAAATGGTGCCGGTGTGCGCACCGGAATGGATTGCCCGCCACAGCATTCCCAGCGCTCAGGCGTTGACCGGCCATATCCTGTTGCAATGCACCTCACGGCCCGAGGCCTGGCATGAATGGTTTCTGGAGCAGAACCTGCACTCGCAGAACAGTTATCACGGCCCGCGTTTCGACACCTTCTACATGTGCATCCGCGCGGCCCAGGCCGGTTGCGGCATTGCCTTGATCCCGCGCTATCTGGTCAGCGACGAACTGGCCGAAGGCAAGCTTGTCATTGCCTGGGATCACGCCATGCAGAGTGACGGTTCGCACTTTCTGGCCCATGCCGAGCATTCGGCCCAGGTGCCCAAGGTCAAGGCCTTCGTGGAGTGGATCAGGCAGCGGGTAAAAGCCCGACATTCAGAATTATTGGAATGACACAGCGATTTTATTTCGTTTGCGGGGTATGCCCGTTGTTCGTTTAGATAGATGCAACGTCCAACACAGCAGGATGAAGCAATGTCTTTGCGCATGCCCCCTCATACCTTGAATCGAACCCGCCGTGATGCGTTGCCGGAGCATTTCCAGTGAGCAACGACAATATCAGCGCCTCCATTTCATTCGTTCATCCTGTCACGCTTTCCCACGGCAAGAACGCCGAAGTCTGGGACACGACCGGCAAGCGTTACATCGACTTCGTCGGCGGCATTGGCGTGCTGAACCTGGGCCACTGTAACCCGCAGGTGGTCAAGGCCATTCAGGAGCAGGCCGAAAAGCTGACCCATTACGCGTTCAATGCCACGCCCCACGATCCGTACATTCAGTTCATGGATCAGTTGGAGCGCTTCGTACCGGTCAACTACCCCTTCAGCGGCATGCTCACCAACAGCGGCGCAGAAGCAGCGGAAAACGCCTTGAAGATCGTGCGCAGCGTGACCGGACGTTCGGCAGTGATCGCCTTCGACGGTGCCTTTCATGGCCGCACCCTGGCGACGCTGAACCTCAACGGCAAGGTCGCGCCCTACAAGCAACGCATCGGCTTATTGCCCGGCACGGTGTATCACCTGCCGTTTCCGAGCAAGGACACCGGTGTCACGACTGAAGAAGCGTTAAAGGCCATGGACCGTCTGTTCAGCGTCGAAATCGATGTCAGCGATGTGGCCTGCTTTATCTTCGAAGCCGTTCAGGGCGAAGGCGGCTTCCTGTCCATGGAGCCGGAATTCGCTCAGGCATTGCGCACGTTCTGTGATGAGAAAGGCATTGTGCTGATTGCCGACGAGATCCAGTCAGGCTTCGGACGCACGGGTCAGCGCTTTGCGTTCAGCCGTCTGGGGATCGAGCCGGACCTGATCCTGCTGGGCAAAAGCATCGCCGGTGGCATTCCGCTGGGGGCTGTCGTGGGCCGCAAGCATTTGCTCGACACGCTGCCCAAGGGCGGGCTGGGCGGGACCTATTCCGGCAACCCGATCGGCTGTGCAGCCGGGCTGGCGTCGCTGGCGCAAATGACCGATGAAAACCTGTCGCGCTGGGGCGAAACCCAGGAAAACATCATCGTCACCCGCTACCGTTCCTGGCAGGAACAGAAGCTGTCGCCTTATCTGGGCAGGCTGACCGGTGTCGGGGCCATGCGCGGTATTGAACTGCGCACACCCGAAGGCGCTCCAGCCACGCAACAACTGGCCCGACTGCTGCAATCGGCCAGAGATGCCGGGCTGCTGTTGATGCCCAGCGGCAAGTCACGCCACATCATTCGTTTGCTGGCACCGCTGACCATCGAGCCGGAAGTGTTGAATGAAGGGCTGGATATTTTCGAGCGTTGCCTGGCGGCCCTCGACTGAACGCGACCTGTTGACTGGAATTTGTGCGGAGAAACGATCCAGATGAGCACTGCAAGCTTTGCAAACCGTGATGATATTCGAGCCAGCTTTTCACGCGCCATGTCGCACATGTACAAGACCGAAGTCCCGCTCTACGGCACCTTGATGGAGCTGGTGGCCGAGGTCAACGACGGTGTCATGACCCATCAGCCCAACGTGCTGGAGAGTCTGAAGCAGACCGGCGAGATCCAGCGTCTGGACATGGAGCGCCACGGCGCGATTCGGGTCGGTACGGCTCTGGAACTGGCCACCCTCGCCCGCCTGTTCGCGGTCATGGGCATGGAGCCTGTGGGCTATTACGACCTGACGCCCGCCGGTGTGCCGGTTCACTCCACGGCATTTCGGGCCGTGCATGAACAATCACTGCAAACCAGTCCGTTCCGGGTCTTCACCTCTCTGCTGCGCCTTGAACTGATCGAGAACGATGAGCTGCGTACCTTTGCCGCACAGGTGCTGGCCAAGCGTGAAATCTTTACCCCCCGAGCGCTTGAGCTGATCCAACAGCATGAGAAGGACGGTGGTCTGAGTGAAACGGATGCCGCCGAGTTCGTTCAGCAGGCACTGGAAACCTTTCGCTGGCACAACACCGCGACGGTTTCGCTGCACGACTATAAGCAGCTCAACGCTCAGCATCGCCTGATCGCCGATGTGGTCGCCTTCCGGGGCCCGCACATCAACCACCTGACGCCACGTACGCTGGATATCGATGCCGTGCAAGTCGGCATGCCCGGCAAAGGCATCACGCCCAAAGCCGTGGTGGAAGGCCCTCCGCGTCGCAATTGCCCGATCCTGCTGCGCCAGACCAGCTTCAAGGCGCTGGAAGAAGCCATCACCTTCATCGATGAGTCAGGCAGCCATTCGGCGCGCTTCGGGGAAATCGAACAACGCGGTGCAGCGTTGACGCCCAAGGGGCGGGAGCTGTACGACCAGTTGCTCAATGCGGCCCGTGACGAACTGGGCGAATTCCCCAACGAAGCCAATGCCGTACGTTACGCGCAACTGCTGGAGAAAACCTTCCAGGCCTTCCCCGACAGTTATCAGGAAATGCGCGAACAGGGCCTGGCCTACTTCCGTTACTTCCCGACCGACACAGGTATTGCCGCCCGCAACAACGGTCAGTTGAGCAACGACCTGGAACAACAGATCAAGGCCGGGCACGTCCGCTTCGAGCCGCTGGTGTACGAAGATTTCCTGCCGGTCAGTGCAGCAGGCATCTTTCAGTCCAATCTGGGTGACGATGCGCAGTCCCACTACGCAACCAGTTCCAACCAGGATGAGTTCCAGAAAGCCCTGGGCCGTCAGACACTCAATGAACTGAAGCTGTATGCCGATACCCAGCGCCGGTCAATCGAGACGGTCATCAACCTTATATAAAACCTGTCGCGGATGAATCCGCTCCTACCATCTCAATGCCCCCGTAGGAGCGGATTCATCCGCGAAGAAGTCATTGCAACCGATGAGTCTTTATCGGCTGGAATACCGTCTTCGCGGATGAATCCGCTTCTATCTGTGTTCACTTAAAGGCAACGATAAATAAAGTTCGCAATATTGGTGGGCAGCATGCCGCTCTGCATACTCGCACCCAAGGTTCATAGCAGCCTGGGTCGAGATGACGATCTGACCTTCATAAAAACATTCAGCCCCACAAGGGTTTCCATGCACCGCATGGACTTTTAAAGCTGCCCCGGGCGCCACAACGCGCCTACCTGAAAAGCATAAAAAAGATTGATAAGGCCTTAAAGGTCATTCAGCAGGCAAGGGGATCATCATGCAACACTCACAGGCCGCAGTCGCGGGCGACAAGGAGGCTGTTTCAGCCACCGTAAAACTGTATACCTGGGCCGCGATCATCCTCATCGCCGCCGAGCTGATCGGTGCGATCAGCATTCCCCTTGGTCCTGGCAAGGTCGTCCTGCTACCCATGGTCTGGGCACTGGTCCTGGGCGCGGTGATCGGTATCGCCAGCCGCCGCATGCCGGGCACCATCGGCATCGATCACAGCACGCAATTGCGTGCGGCTTCCATTCTTCAACCGGCCCTGTTGATTTTCATCGCCAAGCTCGGCCTGGTGGTCGGCGGTTCGCTGCCTGTGGTCTTCGCTTCTGGCTGGGCACTGATGTTCCAGGAATTCGGCCACTTCGTCGGCACCGTCATCCTGGGCCTGCCCGTTGCGCTGATGCTGGGCATCAAGCGTGAAGCCATTGGCGCAACCTTCTCTGTGGGCCGTGAACCCAGCCTGGCAATCATCGGTGAACGCTATGGCATGGACTCTCCCGAAGGTCGCGGCGTACTGGCCGAATACCTGACCGGCACCCTGTTCGGCGCGCTGTTCATTGCCATCGTGGCCGGTTTCATCACCAGCCTGGGCATCTTCCACCCCAACTCGCTGGCCATGGGCTCGGGCATTGGTTCCGGCAGCATGATGGCCGCCGCAGCCGGTGCCATCGCCGCGCAGCAAACGCCGGAAGTTGCCAAGGAAGTCATGACCCTGGCGGCGGCCTCGAACCTGATCACCACCACCATCGGCACTTACTTCACTCTGTTCATCTCCCTGCCGCTGGCGGTCTGGGGTTATCGGGTGCTGGAGCCGCTGATCGGTCGCACCACCAAGGCGTCCATCACCAGCGAAAACATCAGCAGCAAGGATGTTTCCCTGGAGGTTCCCGAGCTGAGCTGGGCCGGCAAGGTCAGTGCGTGGCTGGCAGCCGGTGCGCTGGCACTGATCGCCAACTATGTGGGCTACAAGACCTTGTCCGCGGATGCCTTTACCGGCATGGGCATCATGATCTTCTGTGCCTTCGTCGGTGAGATTCTGTGCAACCTGGTGCGCCGCAAGATTCCGGCCGTGTGCATGGTGTCTCTGGTGGCGATGTTCCTGACCTCCCCGGCCTGCCCGTTCGCGGCAGAAATCTCCCGCATGAGCAATTCGGTCAACATGCTGGCCGTGATTACGCCGATGCTGACCTTCGCGGGTCTGTCGATCGCCAAGGATCTGCCGGCATTCCGCCGCCTGGGCTGGAGGATCGTACTGGTGTCGTTCCTGGCCAACCTGGGCACCTTCATCGGTGCAGTCCTGATCGCTGAAATGTTCCATTGATCCGGTCTGCCGGTCTCTGAAAGGGCGCGCCGATTGGCGCGCCCTTTTCATTTGGCCTGTGACGCTTCGCTCACCAGCCAGTCATGGACCGCACGACGCGACGGCGTGCTCAACGCCCCTTCGCGATAAGCCAGCACGTATTTCTTCTTGGCCTTGATGGGATGCCCGAAAGGCACGATCAACGAACCCTGCTCCAGTTCGTCGGTGATCAGCGCCTTGCGTGCGATGGCCACCCCCATCCCCATTCTGGCCGCATCGATGGTCAGGTGATTGCGGTTGAAGGTATGCCCACGCCGGACATCGATCCCGACAGCCCCGATAGCGGCCAGGTAAAACTCCCACTCGGCATATTCATAGCTGCCACGCCAGGCGGTGATGTCGTGCAACAACGGGAAATGCACCAGCTGGCTTGGCGTATCCAGCGGCGGTTTGCCTTCCAGTAGCATCGGCGAGCAGACAGGGAACAACTCCTCCTCCAGCAAGGGCGTGGTCATCAGGCCGGGGTAGCTGCCGTCGTTGAGGTCAATGGCCAGATCGAAGTCGTCGTCGCGCAACGAGCCGCTGCTGTCTTCGGCAATGATCCGTAATTGAATATCGGGAAAGGCTTCCTGCAAACGAGGCAGGCGTGGCATCAGCCACTTGCCGAGAAACGAAGGGATGCAGCGCAGCTTGAATACGCCCCCGATCCGCCCGGAATACAAGAGGCGCAATTCGTCGCTGATACGGCTCTGCACCTCATTGGCCACCAGCGCCAGCCGCTGCCCTTCGGCAGTCAGCTCAAGCCCACGTCCGACCCGATGAAACAGGGCGAAACCCAGACGTTCCTCGAGCTGACGCATCTGCTGGCTGATGGCGCCAGGCGTGACATGCAGCTCTTCGGCGCAACGGGTAAAGGAAAGGTGTCTGGCCGCGCAGGCAAAGACCTGTAACCAGGCGTGCATCTGTGCGTTGAAGATTCTGCTCATTGAAGAGTTCCGCTAAAGCGTTGCATAGGAACAATCGTTTGTCGTTTGAAGGCCATCCGGCCAAACATTGGAGCCATTAAAAAGGGAGTCCATAACTCCCATGGAAACTCATTTGCAGGATCTCCGTGATGGCTATCAGCGTCTTCGACATGTTCAAAATCGGCATTGGCCCTTCCAGCTCACACACCGTAGGGCCGATGCGAGCCGGAGCATTGTTTGTAACCGACCTGCGCAACCGCAATCAGTTGCAGAGCGTAGAGCGGATCGAAGTGCGATTGTACGGTTCTCTTTCGGCCACGGGCATAGGCCATGGCAGCGATCGTGCGACGGTGATGGGGTTGATGGGCGAATGGCCTGACCGGATCGACCCGAGCCAGGTCAATCAGCGCATCGACGCCCTGCTGGAAAACGGCCTGTTGTTGCTGGACGGTGAGCGGGAGATCCATTTTCTCTGGCAGCGCGACATGTGCCTGCTGGACGAAAGCCTGCCCTATCACCCCAACGGCATGACACTGTGCGCCTATGGGCCGACCGGCGAGATTTTCGAGCAGACCTACTATTCGGTCGGCGGCGGTTTCGTGATCGATGCCGAGCAGGCAGCCAGCGGAGTGCTGGACAACGACGACACCGTTCTGCCCTATGACTTTTCCAGTGGAGCCCAATTGCTCAAGCTGTGCAAGACCCATGGCCTGAGCGTTTCCCAACTGATGATGGCCAACGAAAAATCCTGGCGCAGCGAGGAAGAGATTCGCGAAAGGATTCTGGTCATCTGGGAAGCCATGCGTGACTGCGTGAACAAGGGCCTGAGCGAAACCGGGATTCTGCCCGGCGGCCTGAACGTCCGGCGGCGCGCCTATCGCCTGCATCAAAACCTGCAGAACCTCGACAACCCCAACGTGATCGGCTCGACCCTCAGTGCCATGGAATGGGTCAACCTGTTCGCACTGGCGGTCAACGAGGAAAACGCCGCCGGGGGCCGCATGGTGACCGCGCCCACCAACGGCGCAGCGGGCATCGTGCCAGCAGTGCTGCATTACTTCATGAAATTCAACCCCGCCGCCAATGACGACGACGTGGTGCGCTTCTTCCTCAGTGCTGCCGCCGTGGGCATTCTGTGCAAGAAAAACGCTTCGATCTCGGGTGCTGAAGTGGGCTGCCAGGGCGAAGTCGGCTCGGCCTGCGCCATGGCCGCTGCCGGGCTTGCCGAGATTCTCGGCGCGTCCCCCGAGCAAGTGGAAAACGCCGCTGAAATCGGCCTGGAACACAACCTGGGCCTGACCTGCGACCCGGTCGGCGGGCTGGTTCAGGTGCCTTGCATCGAGCGCAATGCGATTGCCGCGGTCAAGGCCATCAACGCCGCCCAGATGGCCCTGCGTGGCGATGGCGAACACTTCATCTCTCTGGACCATGCCATCCGCACCATGCGCGACACCGGCGCCGACATGCATGACAAGTACAAGGAAACGTCTCGCGGCGGCCTGGCGGTCAATCTGGTGGAATGCTGATCCACTTCTTCTGACAGAGCCCTTGAACAACAAGGGCTCTGTGCCTGCCTGCATCACGAAAAAGCCTCTGTTCCGCATGTCCTTTCTGGCTGTACAGAGGCTGTGAATGTGCGGGGCTCTTCCCGGATGAATCCGGTCCTGCCGACTGTACCGTACCGGAGAGCGGCGTGATGTCCTACCTGTCACATAGAAAAAATCTAACGCTAATGAAAGGAATTACTATTAGCATTTAAAAATATTGGGAGTACCCTCTGCGCCGTTTTGTATCTGGTATGTATCAACAAGGAGTTGATCTTGATGCACGCGCACATAAAAAAACAACAGCAACTACTCTCTCGCTGGAGCGAGGCCCTTGAAACACCTGCCTTCAAATCCCGTCACATCACCCTCGACCACCTGAGCAACGCCCTCGAACCGGCATTGCAACGTTCCTTCCAGCGCCTGATCCAGGCACTGTTTCGCGAAAGCCTGCTGGATGCCAGCACACTTGAATACGATGACCGGCAACGCTGCTGGCTGCCCCTGGAAAACGGCAGTCGCCTGTGTTTCGAGCACCTGTCTTCAGGACGCATGAACAGCTGGGACGTAAAAGGTGACATCACCCTGCACAACCCGACAGGCATTGCGCAGAAGATCCAGCTGCCTTCGCGGTTGCTGATGCTGCTCAGCACCCGACTCAACCCACCGGCTTCAAGCGAAGTGCTGGAACGTCTGTCACTGGAACTCGATGACAGCTTCAGCAACGATACGCTGTGCCTGGCGTTCCATCAGGGCTGGACACTTGAGCTGAAGGATCAGATCAAGACCGGCGACAGCAACCTGCTGGCCTGGATCAAGACCAATGGCAACCTTGCGAACCCGACATCGCTGCTTGAGCAATGGGGCACGCTGGGCCACCCCTGGCATCCGAACTACAAGACCAAGCTGGGCCTCAGTGCCGCTCAGGTCATTGCGTTCTCGCCGGAATTCGAGGCGAGTTTCCCGATCGTGTTGTGTGCACTGCACCGTCAATACGCACATGTGGAATCGCTGGGCGATACACCCGACTACTGGGACTGGTGGAAAGGCCACTTCCCCGAAGCCGCCGAGCAGTTGTGCAACCACCTGCAACAGCGTGGCCTGAATAGCCAGGACTATCTCCCGTTGCCTGCACACCCCTGGCAGGTCCAGGAAGAGCTGCCCCGCTCGTATGCCCAGGACATCGGCGATAACCTGCTGGTCCTGACTGACATCGTGGCCTTCGTCGGACACCCGACCATGTCCTTCCGGACCGTTCTGCCGCAGGCCAGCCGTACCGCGCCCATGGTCAAACTGCCCGTCGCACTGCGACTGACCAGCGTGCAGCGTACGGTGTCTCCTCGCTCTGCGCGCATGGGGCCACGCATCAGCCACCTGATCCTGCAGATTCTGGATCGGGAGCCAGAAGTCCAGCGCCTTCTCAACATCGTCCCGGAACGCATCGGCGTGCATTACGCGCCGCAACCGGCCGACGACGAGCGTTCACGCCACGCCGCCGTGCTCTATCGCGACAACCCGCTCACCTTGCTGCGCGAAGGTGAACTGGCGATTCCGGTCGGCAGCCTGTTCGCGGTGAACGAGCACCAACAGCCGTTGCTGCGTGACTGGGTGAAGCTGGCTCAGGGGCGTGATGACAGCGAAGCCATGCTGGCTTTCTTCGAGCAGTACCTGTCCATCGCAGTGCCCAGCCTGCTCGGCCTGTATCTGATGTACGGCCTGGCCTTCGAGGCTCACCAGCAGAACAGCTTCATGGTGATGGGCGCCAACGCCCAGCCGGATCGCCTGCTGCTGCGCGATTTCGGAGATATCCGGATCGACCGCAAGTCCCTGCACGCCAAGGGGCTGGATATCCCGCTGCACGATCCGAAGATGACGCTGTACGACGAATCCGGTTTTGTCCGCGACAAACTTCTGCACACCACCTTCATGTGCCACCTGGGTGAACTGGCCCTGCTCTGCGCCCGTCACTGGAACCTGCCACAGGACATGCTCTGGAATCGCTTGTCCGCCCAGGTCAGCCAATGCTTCGACACCCTGCGCGACCGGGTCGACCCGGAACGCTGGGAAAGCGAACGCAAAGCCTTGCTGGAGGACGACTGGCCTGCCAAGTCGTTCATGCGCATGCGCCTGCTCGACAGCCATGCCGATATCGTCGGCCGCCTGAGCAATCCGCTGCGTGTGACTGCCAATGGCTGCTGATGGACGCGCATTGCGGCTATTGGTGCTGATCCAGCTCGTCTCCATGGGTGCCATGGAGATGAGCGGTCCGTTCTGGCCCTTGCAGATCAAGCATCTGCTCGGGCCGGAGCAAGCCCATTACACCGCTCTATTGTCATCACTGGTGTATGCCGGCCCCATGCTTGCGGCCATGGTGCTGACGCCGTTATGGGGCAAGCTCGGTGATCGCACGGGGCACAAGCCCATGATCATTCGTGCCTTGCTGGCTCTGGCGCTGTGCCAAGGCCTGGCGGCGGTCATCACCGATCCATGGCTGCTGGTGTTGGTTCGGGTCGCCCAAGGCGCACTGGCCGGTTTTCTGGCCACGGCTCAGGCGTATGCCCTGGCCTGCTGCGACAGTTCAAAGCGGGGTCACACACTGGCGCGCCTGCAATCGGCAACCGCTGTCGGCTCATTGCTCGGGCCTGTTCTGGGTGGCTGGCTGATGGATACTTCGGGCTTCGCGATGCTGTGCTATGGCGCAACGGTCGTATGCCTGCTGTGCGTAGTGGGCAGTTTCTTTCTGCCTGCCGACAAGCCCGCTGCCCGCCAGAAGAAATCGGTCACGCCCGTGGCCCTGCCCAAACGCTGGCTCGGTGCAGTGCTGTCGATCATCGTGCTGATTCAGGCCGCCAAGCTCATGCCGCAACCCTTCTACGCCCTGTACGTGGCCGATGTGTTGCTCGCGCCGGGCTGGCTGATTGGTGCCACCTACGCCGCCAGCGCCGCATCGCTGGCCATTTGCGCTCCGCTGTGGGGTCGCCTGTTCGACCGCTGGCAACCGGCCTACACCTTGCGCGTCATCGAGGGCGTGGCCTGGTTGTGCGCTCTGACACTGGCGGCCACGGCACTGGCCAGCGAATGGATGGGCTTTCTGGCCAGTCGCCTGCTGTGGGGTGTCTGGCAAGGCGCACTGCTGCCGGTGGCCTACACCCTGATCGCCAATACCGTGAGTTCCAGTCAACAAGGCTTTGCGTTGGGGCTGGGCAACAGTGCGGCCAAGGCTGGCGCGCTGCTGGGCACCGTACTCGGCGGTATCGGCATGGGGCTGATCGGACTGGCTCACAGTTTCTGGCTCGTGGCCCTGACCTACGCCATCGCAGCGCTGGGCATCCACTGGATACGCAACTCCAGCTCAGTGCCCGAAACCCAAAACGCTGTCTCCACACACACTTAACTACAACTAGAAAAGACCACATCATGACCCGAAGTAAACTTTCTCTTCTGATCCCTCTGCTCGGCTCCATCAACACACTGGCCTGGGCCGAAGAAGTCTCGCAGGCCAATACCATCAGCCTGCCTGACAGCGTCGTTTCGGCCACTCGCAGCGAAGCCAGCATCGCTTCGATTCCAGGTTCGGTGCAGGTCATCGACGAACAGCAGGTGCGCGAACAGAGCGGTGCCGGGCGTCGCGTGTCCGACATCCTGGGGCAACTGGTTCCGGGCCTCGCGCCCTCCAGCGGCGGTATGAGCAACTTCGGCCAGACCCTGCGCGGGCGCAACATGCTGGTGTTGATCGACGGTGTGTCGCAGAACGCCACGCGAGACAACTTCCGTCAGCTCAACAGCATCTCGCCAGCCAGTATCGAGCGCATCGAAATCATCTCCGGCGCCAGCAGCATCTACGGAGCCGGCGCATCGGGCGGTATCGTCAACATCATCACCAAGCGCAACCAGGGCCAGGACATTGCCTACAGCAGCAAGCTGGGCATGACCACCGGCAACAACCTCAACCACAAGGGCTTTGCCTATGAAGCCTTCCAGAGCGCAACCGGGCGCAAGGACGCACTGGACTGGTATGTCTCGGCCAACCTGACCCAACGCAACGACCAGTTCGACGGCAACGGTAAACGCATCCCTCAGGACACCTCCCAGGGCAGCAACATGGACACCGAAACCTATGACCTGCAAGGTCGTTTCGGTTATGAAATCGATGCCGACAAAAAGATCAGCCTGGCCCTGCAGGACTACAAGGACGAGCAGGACACTGACTACACCAAGAACCCGGCCAACACCCGGGAAGCGGTTGCGATCAAAGGGCTGAATCTCGACGACCAGCCTTACACCCATAACCAGTCGGTGAACCTCAACTACTCCGATCACGACCTGTATGGCCAGTCCCTGCAACTGGAAACCTACTGGCGTCGTGCCGATGCGCTGTTCTTCCCCGATCTGTCACGCGGCAATGCCGGCATTGCCGACAACAACAGCGTCCAGGATGTCTACGGTCTGCGCGCCGCCATCGAAAGCGATCTGCCGTCCATTGGCGAAGCCACCGGCAAGCTGGTGTGGGGTGCCGACTACAGCAACGAGCGCACTCGTCAGCGTGGCGATCAATACCGTGTCACCGGGCTGAACTACGTCAAGACCGGTACGACCTATGAAATGGGGCCGGACATCGAAACCAAGACCAAGGCGATTTTCGGCCAGATGTCCTGGGACATCCGTGACTGGACCTTGCGCGCCGGTATCCGCCGCGAGTGGATCGAAAGCGAGGTGTCCGACAGCATTGCCTACGGTGAAATCGTGCAGACCGGCGTACGTGCCACCCTGCCTGGCGATACCCTCAAGTACGACGCCACCCTCTACAACCTGGGCGTGGTCTACCACCTGAGTGAAAACCAGGACATTTTCGCCAATTACAGCCAGGGCTTTTCGCTGCCGGATCTTCAGCGTTTCATGCGCGATGTCAGCAGCACCTTCAATATCCAGAGCCTCAACGCCCAGGCCATCAAGGTCGACAGCTATGAGCTGGGCTGGCGCGGTAACTGGGATAAATGGCAAGCCGACACGACCGTGTATGAAAACACGTCCGACGTCACTCAGTTCTTCGATGCCAACGAGCGCGTGCTGCGTCTGATCAGCCAGAAAGAGCGTGTACGCGGTATCGAGAACAGCCTGACCTATCGTGCGACAGACAACTGGTCGCTGGGTGGCACTTATGCATGGGCCAAAGGCGAGACGCAGCAGAACGGTAAATGGATCGACCTGCCTGCAACGCGCATTTCCCCGGCCAAGACCACGCTGTTCGTGAGTTACAGCACGGACGACTACAGCCTGCGTCTGCAAGGCATGCGTCTGGAAAGCTACGATGCCGCCACCAAGGACAACAATGGCCGTGACATCGAAGGCTACACGCTGGTAGACCTTCTGGGCTCCGTGCAATTGCCGGTCGGCCGTCTGGAAGGTGGGGTTTACAACCTGAGCAATCGTACCTATCAGACCCTGCTGGCCCAGGCCAACGCCCGCGCTCCTTATGCGAATGCAGAAGGACGTACGCTGAGCCTGAGTTACTCGATCGACTGGTAAGAAAAGCGCCCCTCTCCCACAGACTCCGTGAGAGAGGGGCTTTCCTGCAACAAGGTAGCCGGTCAGCTTACTGGCAGGCACTGCTCCACCAGCGACGTCCAGACTGCGACGCCCGGCTCGATCACCTGATCGTTGAAGTCGTAGTAAGGGTTATGCAGTGCAGCCGAAGGCTTCTCGCCATCCACGCCCAGCCAGACATAAGCACCGGGACACGCCTGCAGCATGAAGGCGAAGTCTTCGGATGCCATCGACGGGTTGCAGCCCCACTGCACGTTGGCCTCCCCCACTGCCGCCACCGCCGCACGACGAATCGTGGCCGCCGCTTCGACATGGTTCTCGGTGACCGGATAACCGACGTTATAGACCAGTTCTCCTCGCACCCCGAAGGCCGCCGGCAGACGCTCGACGAACTCGCCGATCAGTTGCTCGACCTTGTCCCGTACCGGTGTCTGCAAGCAACGCACCGTACCGCGTAACACGGCGGTTTCCGGAATGACGTTGATCGCCTCGCCCGCATTGAACTGAGTGATGCTGACCACCGCTGAATCCAGCGGCGACAGACGTCGCGACACGATGGTCTGCAACCCCAGCACCAGTTCGGCTGCCGCCACGATCGGATCGGTGCCCTTGTCCGGCATGGCCGCATGGCTGCCCTTGCCGGTCAGGGTGATCTCGAAGGTGTCCAGCGACGCCATCATCGGCCCCGGATTGATCACCACATTGCCTGCCGGAACGCCGGGCCAGTTATGCAGCCCGTAGATCGCATCCATCGGGAACAGGGTGAACAGACCGTCCTCGATCATCTTCTGCGCACCGCCGAGGTTTTCCTCGGCGGGCTGAAAGACGAAATGCACCGTGCCACGAAAGTTTCGCGTCTCGGCCAGATGCCTTGCCGTTGCCAGCAGAATGGCCGTGTGGCCATCATGCCCGCATGCATGCATGCAGCCCTTGTGCACCGACTTGTGCGCACTGTCACCCAATTCCTGGATAGGCAGCGCGTCCATGTCGGCACGGATACCGATGACCGGACCATCGCCGGTGCGCAGGGTCCCGACGACGCCGGTGCCCCCGAGCCCGCGATGGACTTCAATGCCGAAGCTGGTCAGCAACCGAGCCACCTGATCGGAGGTCTGCAACTCTTTGAAGCCCAGTTCGGGCGCCGCATGAATCGTGCGACGCCAGACGGTGGCCTGTTCGATCAGGGCCTTGGAAATCGTCATCACCTTCACTCCAGACTCGCGCCATAGCCAAAGCTTGCCGCTGGCTTGGCGGCAGTTTCGACCCAGACGCTTTTCACTTCGCTGTATTCGCGCAGTGCATCGAGGCCCGAAGAACGACCATAGCCGCTTTCACCGTAACCGCCAAATGGCGAGCTGACGTGAATGGTCTTGTAGCCATTGACCCAGAAAGTCCCGGCACGCACTTGTTTGGCAACGCGATGGGCACGACCGACATCACGGGTCCAGACACCACCGGCCAGGCCGAAACGGCTGTCGTTGGCGATGCGGATGGCGTCTTCTTCGTCCTTGAACGGAATCGCCACGACCACCGGCCCGAAGATTTCTTCCTGGGCGCAATACAGATCGTTGGTGCCCGCCAGTACGGTCGGATTGACGTAGTAGCCTGGTTTGTTCGGGATCGGATCGGCGTCTTTGCCCACCAGTTTCGCGCCGTCTTTCAAGGCGCCTTCGACCATGGTCTTCACATGGTTGTATTGCTTGGCGTTGTTGATCGGGCCGATCTGGGTTTCCGGGTCGCTCGGGTCACCGACCTTGAATTGCGTGGCGGCCACAGCCAGAGCGTTGGTGAACTTCTCGAAGATCGACTCCTGCACCAGCAGGCGCGAACCGGATACGCAGCTTTGGCCGGCACCGGAGAAGATCGCAGCCTGGGCACCGCGAAGGGCGACTTCCAGATCCGCATCCTCAAACACGATGTTGGCCGACTTGCCACCCAGTTCCAGCACGGCCGGGATGCAACGCTGAGCCGCCGCAACGGCGATATGACGCCCGGTGGCAGGCGAACCCACGAACACGACCTTGCGAATGTCGGCCTTGGCGATGAAGGCCTGGCCGATGGAGTGGCCGAAACCGGCAATCACGTTGACCAGACCTTTTGGCACACCGGCACGTTCGATCAGGACACCGATCATCAACGAGCTGAGCGGCGTCAGTTCGGACGGTTTGAGAATGACCGCGTTACCGGCGGCAATGGCCGGTGCGATCTGCCAGCCGCAGGTGAAGATCGGTGCGTTCCATGGGGTGATCTGCAATACGGTGCCCAGCGGCTCGTATGTCACGTAGTTCAGGTGCGTGGTCGGCACCGGAATGATTTCACCGTGCAGCTTGTCAGCCCAACCGGCGTAGTACTCGAACATCTCGGCCACTTTGAGCACTTCGACACGGGCATCGCGGATCGGCTTGTTGGCGGTCAGGGATTCGATCTGCGCCAGATTTTCCTGTTCTTCACGAATCAGGCTGCCGATCTGGTACATGGCACGGCCACGCGCCTGAGCGGTCATTGCCCACCATTGTGTCTGAGCCGCCCTGGCCGCCTTGTCGGCAACCTCGACCAGCGAAGCATCGGCATCGGGAAAGGTCAGCAATACACTGTCATCGTGGGCATTGCGCACTTCGACAGGCGCACCATGACCTTCGACGAACGCGCCACCGACATAGCTGGCAATGACACTGCGATCGCCCCAGTAAGGGCGCATCAGTTCAAGGATTTTTGCAGTGCTCATTGATTATTCTCCACGGCCAAAAAGTTGGGCATCGGTACGCTGCACGATTGCGCAGAAGTCTTCGTTGTCTGCCAGGGTTTCGCTGCTGGCTTTCCACAGTTGCGCCACGATGCGCGACAGCGGCAGTTCCATGTCCAGGCTGTCCGCCAGATCACTGGCCAACCCGACGTCCTTGCGCATCAGGCCCATGGTGAAACCGGAATCGTAAGCCTTGTTGAGTACCCAGGTCGGGAACATCACTTGGGTAGCACCACTGCGGCCGGAACCGGCATTGAGGCCTTGCAGGAGTTTTTCCGGGTCGACACCGGCCTTGGCGGCCATGGCAACGGCTTCGGCGGTGCTGATCAGGTGACAGGCGGCCAGCATGTTGTTGGCGATCTTGGCGACGTTACCCGCACCGCACTTACCGACGTGAACCCGAGTGCCGCTCATGCCCTCAAGTACGGGCATGACGCGAGCCAGATCATCATCCTCGGCACCGATCACCATGGACATGGTGCCGGTCGCTGCGCCTTTCGGGCCGCCGGAAACCGGGGCATCGATAAAGGCCACGCCGGTTTTCGACAGCTCGGCAGCCACCTTGCGGCTCATCTCCGGTGTGGACGTGGTAGTGTCGACCACGATCAACCCCTTGCGGCCGAACTCGATAATGCCGCCTTCGCCCAGGCATACCGACTCGACATGCTCGGCCTTGGGCAGGGACAGGATCAGAATGTCCGAGTCCTGAATCAATTGTTTACGGTCGGCAACCGGCTTCACGCCCTTGCCTTCGGCTTGAGACAGGGCGGCCTGAGACAGGTCGAAACCGCTCACGTCAAAGCCTTTGCCCGCCAGGGTAGCCGCCATGCCGCCGCCCATGTTGCCCAGTCCGATCACACCTACTTTCACAGTCATGTTCCGCATCTCGGTTAAAGGTTTTGTACGAATTCAAGGATGACGTTGCCGGCCGCTTCGGGTTGCACCATGACGCGGCCCGGCACTTGTTCATGAGGGACTTCGTTGTGTTCAAGGATGAAACGAAGCGTGTCCAGGCTTTTGGTATGCAGTCCGATGGCAATGGCATGCGCCCGTTCGCGTGCTGCATGCGGCAACCTGATGCCCGGGTATTCCAGGGCTGCGGTTTCGGCGTCCATGGCCCGCAGGAGTCCACAACGGGTATCGGCCTGCAAGACACTGCCGTTGTAGGACACGGCATCACCGTAGAGGGCCTTCCAGCGAGGCTCCAGCTCTGCCGGATCGGCCAGGTAGGTCAGGCTGACAATCCCGTCCACGCCGTTGCAGTGGTTCTGCCAGCCGGGCACCCAGATCAGTTCGGGCCGATGCTGGTGACAGATGAAGTTCGAGGCATCGGGCAGCGCCGGGTCGATGAACAGGCCGAGCGACACCACCGCTTCATCCGGCGTCCCGTCAGGCAATGTCATGCTGCGACGAAAATCGATCCTTCCCTGACTGGCCAGACCGGCCTCGACCAGGCGAGCGTGATCCGCATCGGCATCCTTGCTGTGCAGCGCAACCAGCGACACGCCCTCTTCCCCGCGGTCCAGAAACTCACCCAGCTGGCGACCGAAACAGAAACCGTTGACCGAATTGGTGCCGAACTTGCTGGCGTCATCGATGCCGATCAGCTCAATGAAGTTGCTTTTGAACATCATCAATGACGTCACGCTGCCCCATGGGTGATAGCTGATCGGGGACGGCATGAAGCCCATCTTCCGATAGAGCTGCAGCACGTGGGCATGGTCACGCACCGTGACCAGTGGATGATCGATACCTTGAGGAAACTGTGCGACGGCGGCCATATGCGAACTATCCCTGGGTCATTATTGTGTTTTGGTTGTGAAGGTCGCGAGTGAAGCGGGGGCGTTACCGACAGGTCTGGCTGGCGTGCCTGCCACCACCACGCCGGCGGCAACAGGTTTGAGTACGACGGAGTTGGCGGCCACAATGGCCCGCTCGCCGACTTCGATATTGCCCAGCACGGTCGCTCCCGCGCAGATCAACGCGCCACGACGGATCTTGGGATGCCGGTCACCGGCTTCACTGAGGGTGCTACCCAGCGTGACGCCATGCCAGAGGCTGACTTCATCTTCGACGATCGCGGTCTCACCGATCACCAGCCCTATACCGTGATCGACGAACAACGCCTTGCCGAGCCGGGCGGCGGGGTGAATATCGATGCTCCAGGTGTTAGCCGCCCAGTTCTGAAGCAGCACGGCACTTTGAATGTCGCCGTCATTCCATAACGAATGGGCAATGCGATAGGCCTGCACAGCCTGAATGCCACGAAAGGTCAGGAAAGCGGTCAGGTGGTCCGGGCAGGCCGGGTTGACGATAACCAGGTGGTTGATATCCGCAGCCGCCGATTCTGCAATGGACGGGTTGGAACGCATGACAGACTTGAACCAGGCCTCCAGGTCGGCGTCGGGCACCTTGTCCTGAAGCTGGCAAGCCAGGTTGGCTGCCAGTGCAGACTCAAAGGAGGAATGCGAGAGGATCCGCGCCTGTGCATGAAGGCCAAGCACCGGGTTACGTTCACCAAGCTGTTGCGCCTGTTCGCGCAAGCATTGCCAAAGAGCTGTCATACACCCCTCCCATCTGCGATGAGCCGAGTATGGACAGCGCTGACCCCCATCAGCAATAATCCTGAAATTGAATTTATGTTGCCTTTACAGCAACACAGGAAAATCATGAGCCTGGTCCAGGATCGTCGGATTCTTTATTTCTTTGAAGCAGTGCGTCTGGGCAGTGTCCGGGCGGCTGCCGACTTTCTGAACGTAGCCCCGTCGGCTGTCAGCCGGCAGATTGCACAACTGGAACAGGAGCTGGGTTCTCCCCTGCTGGAAAGGCATCGGCGAGGTGTCAAACCCACCGAAGCGGGCGATAAGGTGCTGGCGTATTACCGGCAGAGACTCACCCAGCAGGAGGTTCTGCTGGAATCGATCCAGGCACTGCGCGGGCTGCACAGCGGCTCGGTCACACTGGTTTCGGGCGAGGGGTTTCTTGAGAGCCTGGCGCAGCCACTGGCGAAGTTTTCATCGCTCTACCCCCGGATAGAGCTGATCGTGAACGTATGCGGCAGCAACGAGGTGATCCGTCAGGTGGTTGAGGACGAAGCGCATATCGGTCTGGTCTTCAACCCGGCCGCCGACCCGAAAATCCGCTCCCATGCGCATCAGAGGCAACCCGTTTGCGTGGTAACCGCTCCAGACCATCCTTTGGCCCTGGAACAAGGGCCTCTTGAGCTCAAGGGGCTGGACCGCTATCAGTTGGCGTTGCCAGGGGTGTCCTACGGGATACGCCAGATTCTTCTGCAAGCCGAGCATCAACTGGGTGTATCCGTGAAGCCTGTACTGACCTGCAACACCTTCGCCATGCTCAAGCACTTCGCCATGCACGGCGGCGTCACGTTGCTGCCCACGTTCGTGATCGAAGAAGAACTGAAAGCGGGCAAGCTGCTGGCCCTGCCCTTGCAGAATGAAGTGTTCAGCAGCCCCCAGACTCACCTGATCAGCCGTCTGGGGCGTCAACTCAGCGTAGGAGCCAGCCGGCTCATGACAATGCTTTTGCAGGAAATGACCGCATTCAAGAACTGAGGCGGGCCTGACAAGCCTCTCAGTCGAAGATCTCGACCACACCCACTACTGCATGGCTGTCATCGATGACCGCCAATGCACGAATCTTGTTCTCGATCATGCAGGCTTCGGCTTCGGACAATTGCGCATCCGATTTGATGGTACGCGGGCTGGACGTCATGAAGCTGGAAACGGTTTCATTCAATACGCCCGGATTTTTCAGCAACGCACGGCGCAGATCACCATCCGTCACAATCCCCACCAAGGCCCCCTGCTCAACAACGAGGGCCAGCCCCAGGCGACTCTGAGTCATCATCAGCAGGCAATCGTGAAAACGGGTTCCCGGGCTTACCACCGGAGCTGGTGAGTGCATGACATCACTGACACGGGTCAGCAGCTTGCGTCCCAGACTGCCGCCGGGGTGGTAGCGGGCAAAGTCCATGGGCTTGAATTGCAGGGCTTCAATCAAGGCCACAGCCAGCGCGTCACCCATGGCCATGGTCGCCAGGGTAGAAGTTGTCGGAGCCAGGTTGTTCGGGCATACCTCACGATCAACGGAAATATCCAGCCAGATGTCAGCATGTCTGGCCAGCGTGGATTTGCCGTTGCCGGTCATGGCAATGATCTTGTTGCCAAACGACTTGAGACTAGGGATCAGCTTGACCACTTCCTCAGTCTCGCCGCTGTAGCTGATCAGAATCAGTACATCGACCGGCTTGAGCATCCCCAGGTCACCATGAAAGGCTTCTGCCGGGTGCAGAAAGAAACTGGGGGTTCCGGTGGAAGCGAAAGTGGCGACCATCTTTTTGCCGATCAAGCCAGACTTGCCCATCCCACAAACAGCAGCACGGCCTTTACAGCTCAGGATAAGGTCAACGGCACGTTGAAACTCATCGTCCAGGCGGTCTGCCAGTTGGCCAATAGCCTGGGCCTGGGCAATGAGGGCTTCTTTGGCAATGGGCAGGTGGTTCATGGTTCGGCTGGCGTCCGTAAGGCAATAAGAGAAAGGCGGCGATTCTTGAGGGTTTTACGGATTTTGGCAAACCCTGTGTCCGTCATTTGAAATTTATTACGCCCATAAAGACAAAACCCCAACTGCCTAGGCAGTTGGGGTTTCGGAATGAATCTTGACGATGACCTACTCTCACATGGGGAAACCCCACACTACCATCGGCGATGCATCGTTTCACTGCTGAGTTCGG
>NZ_JBIVGV010000020.1:0-90396 GCF_044748865.1 Pseudomonas sp. NPDC089734
GAACCCCGCCGTCAGGCGGGGCCGAACCCGGAGCAATGGCTTTGCCTACTTTGTCCGAAAACAAAGTAGGGCGCCGTAAAGGCGCAAGGCGGCATCAAGCCGAACGACTCACTCAGTAACAAACAAGCTCCTCGTCAGGGAGCATATCCGGATTGGCCGGAGAATCTTCGCGAATGAATTCGCTCCTACCGATGTCCATCGCGCAAGACGGTCTCAATCATCGAGAAACAGGCACGCTCCTCCATACGCCTCCTTTAAACCTTTTGCTGATTCTTCACACTGAGCTTCTTAGCCTTTTTCTCCAGCACGACATACACCAGCAAGGCGACCAACAGCGGCAACAAAAAGTAGATGGCCCGATAACCAATCAGCCCGGCCAGCAGACTCCCCTTGGAAAACTGATGAGCCAGCAAGGTAATGAATACGGTTTCCAGTACCCCCAACCCCGCCGGAATATGGGTAATGACACCCGCGATACTGCTGATCAACAACACACCCAGAATCGCCGGATAGAACGCACTGTCCGGCAGCAAGGTGTAAATGACCATCGCCATCAGCGACCAGTTCAAGGCCCCGAGGCAGGCTTGCATCAGTGCCTGCCTGAGTGAAGGCAGGACGATCTCCTGACCGCGCAGGTTCCAGGAGCGGCGCTTTGAAAAACGGCACGCCAGCAGATAGGCAAAGCACAATACCAGCAACCCCACACCGATCAGTTGCAGGGACGTCGTGCCCACTTCCCAGGCCTTGGGCAGTCGTGGATACCCCATCGAGAACACGAAACCCGCCAGCAGCATATAACCCAGCCAGTTGGTAATCAGGCTGAAGCTCAGAATCCGCGTTATGGTCGGCACATCCAGCCCCAGGCGGGAGTACAACCGGTAGCGCAAGGCAATTCCGCCCACCCAGGAGCTCAGGTTGAGATTGAAGGCGTAGCAGACGAACGTCACCGGAATGACCTGCTTGATCGATAATTGATGGCCGGTGTAATAGCGCGCCAGGATGTCAAAGCCGCAATAGGTCAGGTAACTGGCCAGGGCGACCAGCACGGCCATCCCCAGGGTAGCGGCCTTGTAGGACTGCAAGGCATGGCTGACTTCCTGCCAGTCGAGGTTCTTGATCAGCATGAACAGCAACACCGGCACCGCGATGAAGAAGAACAGATTCAGGCCACGCTTGACCCACTTCCAGCGGGTCCCGTGGTCGTTGCTCGATGAAGCCTGGGCCACTTGCGTCATGACGATTGCTCCTGATCCCGTAACGTCTGGCTGGCCTGTTGCTCGATGACCCGCGCCTCAGGCATGACGTCCCCTGCCCTCACGGGTTTGAGGCGCATGCCATGGACCGGAAACAACCCGGCGATGGCCGGAAAATGCCGCAGGAAGTGAAAGCACAGGAATATCATCGGCGCACGCCACCACTGGCCACGGGCCGCACCTTTCAGGCTGATCCGCGTACTGTGGGCGGCCGCCAGATCGCGCAGATGTTCATGCAGATGCTGGTTGAGGGCCGGATCGCGAATGAACAGGTTGGCTTCCAGATTCAGCGCCAGGCTCAACGGGTCCAGGTTGCTGGAGCCGACGGTGGACCATTCGTGATCGATCAGCGCGACCTTGCCGTGCAGCGCCCGCTGTTTGTATTCATGAATCACCACACCATCACGCAGCAGGTAGGTATAGGTCAGCCGTGAACAGACCCGAACGAACGGCATGTCCGGCTGCCCCTGCAAGATCAGCGTAACTTTTACCCCGCGACGGGAGGCATTGCGCAGCTCACGCAGAAAGCGGTAGCTGGGAAAAAAATAGGCGTTGGCGAGGGTGATGCGCTGTGCCGCGGTCCGGATGGCCTTGAGGTAGTGCTCCTCGATATCCGTGGTGTGGTTGCTGTTGTCGCGCTCGGCCAGCAGCATGCGTGCAGGCCCGGCGTGGTCCAGCTTGAGCGGAATCGGCTTCAGGCCGGCACGGACTGCCGGGCTGAGCATGTGCAGGGCACTGCGATGGATATCGGCCAGAATCGGGCCTTGCACCCTGACGGCGTAATCCTGTTTGGCGGACAGCCCGGCATCGGTCATGTGATCGATGCTGTAGTTGATGCCGCCGATGAACCCCACTTCGCCATCGATGACCACGACCTTGCGATGCAGGCGCCGGAACAGGTTGGTGCGCATGCCCATGAAACGTGGACGCGGGTCGAACAGCTGGATCTGGATACCGGCATCGATCAGGGTTTTGACAAATGCCGAACTCAGGTCCGAGGTGCCATAGTCATCCACCGTGACCACCACTCGCGCGCCGTTGCCAGCCGCCTCGATCAGCGCCTGACGCAAGCCTTCTCCGATACGGTCTTCAAAGATGATGAAGGTTTCGAGCAGCACTTCCTTGCGTGCCGCCCGTATGCTCTCGAAGACCCGCGAGAAAAAGTCTTCGCCATTGATCAGCAACTCCACCGAGTTGCCGTCCCGCCACTGCCCACGGAAGTGTCTGGCCTCGTCGTTCATAAAATCACCTCCACCGCCAGCGGTGCATGATCGGAAAGATGGGACCATGGCCGGTTGGACAGCACTTGCGGCCTGTGGCTTCCTGCGTTGCGCACGTAAATCCGGTCCAGCCTCAACAGGGGCCAGCGCGCCGGAAAACTTCTGGCAGGCGCGCCGAAACGCTCGACGAAAACCTCATGCAGCCCCGTACCTTCCAGCAGGGCATCGGCCCTCAGGCGCCAGTCGTTGAAATCACCGGCGACAATCACCGGTGCTCCGGTCGGCAAACGCTCCATCAGGGCCGCCAGTAACCTGAGCTGTTGTCGCCTGTGACTCTCGAGCAGCCCCAGATGCACACAGACCGCATGAACCTGGCCGAAATGCGGGACTTCAAGAATGCAATGCAGTAACCCGCGTTCCTCTGTGCCATGAATCGAAATATCGAGGTTTTCATGCTGAACAATGGGGTACTTGGACAGCAGCGCGTTGCCGTGATCCCCTTCCGGGTACACCGCATTGCGACCATAGGCAAAATCGCTCCACATGCTGTCGGCCAGAAATTCGTACTGCGAAATCGTCGGCCAGCCCTTGACCCGGCTGGCATGGCGCTGATGCTCGCCATGGACTTCCTGCAGAAACACCACATCGGCGGACACACTGCGAACCGCTTCGCGCAACTCCGGCAGGATGAAGCGACGATTGAAAATACCGAAGCCCATATGCATGTTCATGGTCAGTACATTCAACGACAGGCTGGCCGAAACTGGCGTTACATCGCCGACAGGCATGTGGGCACGGGTCAAGACTCACTCCTCGATGCGGTTCAAATCATATGAAGCCTCTTGCTCACACAGGTTCCGTCGCCTGCCGAACGGAATGTCACCCGGCCATTCGTCATCGGCGGTGAACTTCAGGGAGGCGCCTCATTCACAGTCTTGAACCCTCAGGAGAGGTCACGGTAATGGCTCCCAGATTCTGTATCGCCCTGACGGGCTGCCTGTTCTGCGAAATCGCCTGGGGTCAGGCCTGCGATGTGATCACCCGCCCCGCCAGCGAGCAGGTCCCGGTCATTCAGACCCACACCTGCCATGAATACAAAGGCATGCCCGAGGGGGCCATCGACTGGTCCTGTAGCAACGAAGATAAAGGCTCATTGCCCAGCGAAAAACGCAAGGTCACCGCCTGCCCGAGCGGCGCGGTAGCGTCCTGCACGGCAACGCCAACCCAGGAATCCCTGGCCAATGAGCGCTCGACCAGCCGGGAGCCCGGCCAGGACACCTTGAGCATTCCCGAGAATGCCCAGGTGATTACCTGGTACTACGAAGTCAAGGAGCAGGCACAGGCCAGGAACGATTGCGAACGCAGCGGCGGCAGGTTTCGCTACCCCCTCGAACCGCAATGAGTCCTGACAAGGCATGAGGCTTGCTTCAAGGCTTGCGGATTCAAAAATGTGACGAAAAGCAGGCAGCAGAAAATATATACGCAGGATTCCTTCCAGGCTCCTAAGCTATGAATCACCAGACATGTATGAGCATGAAGGGAATCGACAGTGGGTGCACCGTCTTCTGAACGCTATACCTCCAGGGCGCGATGGCTGCATTGGCTCATGGCTGTCCTGATTATTGCGGCCTATGCCCTGATTCTCAGCCGCACTCAATTCAGCAAGGCATCGGAATACCGTGTTCTGGTCGTGCAAAGCCATTTCTGGGTCGGCCTTTTGATACTGGCACTGGCCTTCTTTCGCGTGGCAGAGCGCCGTCGCCACTCTCCGCCTGGCATTACGCCGCCCCTTGAAGGCGTGTTGCGCCTCGCCGCGACCACGACGCACTATGCCCTGTACGCGTTCCTGTTCGTTCAGCCGGTGCTCGGGTTCCTCACCGTGATGATTGAAAAAGGCGCATTGCCCATCCCCCTCACGGAACTGCAGATCCCCTGGCCGTTCGCCACGGACGATCGTTTCGCCGAACGCTTCGAGGACCTGCACAAACTGCTGGCCTCGATCTTCTATTACGTCATCGGGCTGCATGCCGTCGCTGCCATCTGGCACCACTTCGTACGCAAGGACAATACGCTCCGGCGGATGCTGTAAACGACTTCGCCCTGTTTCGCTCCACACGACAGGAGAACGAAACAGGGCGAAGAGCCCGTGCATTCATTTGATACCGGCTGTGTGCAACACCGCGTTCACGACCTGAGCCGCGCCTGCAGAAAAGCACGAATTAACCGATCAGAAATCCAGCTTGACCTTGGCAATCAACTGGCGAGGTTCACCGATGACAATGGCCGGCGACCCCAGACCGCTGCTGGACACGTAATAGTGTTCGTCGAACATGTTCTTCAGGTTCAGTTGCAGGGTCAGGTCGCGGTCCTCGAACTTCATCTTGTAGCTGACGAAGGCGTCGGCCACGATCGAAGACGGCAGGTAATACTCGATACCGGAACCATTGTTCACCCCCCAGCGACTGGCATACCGAGCACCGGTCCCGGCACGCAGATCACCGATGCCCACATGGCCGAAGTCACGGGTCAGGTACAGCGCCGCGGTGTGCTTGGAAACGCCATCGAGCGGCTGGCCCTTGAGGATAGGGTCTTCAAGCACCTTGGTGTCGGTGTAGGCATAGCTGCCGGTCACACTCCAGTTGGCATCGAGCTGGCCGGTGATATCCGCTTCAAGCCCGCGTGAACGCACTTCGCCGGACACTCGGGTGCAGGTCTCGGTGCCGCAGGTTTCGCTGGTCTGCACGTTCTTCTTGTTGATGTTGAACAGCGCAACGGTGGCCGTGATCGCATCGTTCTGGAACTTGGTGCCAATTTCATACGCCTTGCCCTCTTCCGGAGGAAGCTCCTCAAGAATCACCGTGGCGATGGAGGTATTAGGACGGAATGACTCGGTGTAACTGGTGTACAGCGACCAGTCCGGCTGGATCATGTACACCAGCCCGAGCCTTGGCACGACCTTGCTGTCCTTGACGTCAGCCCCCACGACGAAAGGACGGCCCTTGCCGGTCATTTCCTTGAAGGCGTCGTAACGCAGGCCACCTTGCAGAATCCACTTCTCGCCCAAGTGAATCGAATCCTGCACAAAGAGTGCGTGAGTCTGCAAATGATCAGTCTGGTCGCTGTTTGGAGCACTGACCCTGCTGGGCAGCGGCGCATTGCCATATACCGGTGAGTTGTAGTTGAAGACACTCAGCGGGACATCGCGGATCAGATCGCCCAGATCACGCTCGTTCTTCATGTAGTCGGCACCGATCAGCACCTCATGCAGGGTATCGCCCCAATACAGCTTGCCCAGGGTGTTGACGGTAGCCGTGTGGGCGAACTGGACCGCATCGCGGGTTGCATCGCCACGACGGGTCACCACACCGGTGGTGTAGTTGGCCGACATGAAGCGCGACTGGTAATCGTTGTAATAGTTACGGCTGTAGCCATAGCCGGTCCGCAGCGTCCAGGTGTCGTTGAGGCGGTGTTCCATGCGCAGGTCCAGCGCGTCGGAACGGCCGGTGGTGACGTTGAACGGTTCGTCGAGACGACGAGAACGCGGAATATCCAGCACCTTGCCGGTCTGCGGGTTGATCTGGGTGCCCCGGTCGAACGGCACCGAGTATTCCATGTGCTCGTAGGCAATCGAAACCGTGGTGTCATCGCCATACCAGGCCAGGGACGGAGCCACGACGGTCTGGTCGATGCTGCCGAAATTGCGCCAGTAGTCGTAGTTCTGATCATCGACGATCAGGCGATAGGCCAGACCGTTGTCACCCAGGGGGCCGGTCAGGTCGATCTGCTCGCCGCCACCGCCGAAGCTGGTGCCAAAGGCCGAGATGGAGTGGGCCGCGGTCAGTTGTGGCTTCTTGGTGACCACGTTGATGACGCCGCCAGGGTCCTGCACGCCGTACAGCATCGACGCCGGGCCTTTGAGCACTTCGATGCGCTCGGTGGTCGGGGTGAAGTTACGCGCCTGCACCGATTGCATGCCGTCGCGCATGATCGAGTTATCGCGGTTGGTGCCGAAACCACGCTTCTGAATTGCATCCTGGGTGCCGCCCAGCGTGTTGCCCTGCTTGACACCGCTCACCGCATTGATCGCCTCATCCAGGCTGGTCGGTGCCCGGTCCTCGATGACCCGGTTGGTGACCACGTTCACCGATTGCGGTGTTTCCAGAATGGTCGCATCACTGCGAGTTGCCACCGAAGCCCGGCGCGCCTGATAGCTGGTGGCGCTGTGCTCGACGTTCTCGGCTTCTGTGGGCTCGGAGTTGGCATCGATATTCACGGCATTGAGCTGCACCTCTTCAGCCGCGTAGGCAGACGGCAGGCCGCTCAAGGCACAGAGCATTGCCGCCGCCGAGCATAGGCCGAGCATTGAAACAGGGCGCTGAAAGAATGAATAAGACGCCCGTTCCATAGGCAAGACAGCATTTGAGGTGGGTATGCAAAAACCGGCTTGATGCTTTGTCATGGGTAAAACGGGCTCCCGAGTCGTGATGGCGTTCGTCTTGAAACGAATCTGATTCTCACTAACACGTGTGCCGGATGGATTTACCTCACATGACCCTCAGATTTTTTTATCTTGCACTTCAGCGCCTGCAAGAAAGCCGCGGGTATGATCGTCAGCGTTTGCAACCATGAATCAAGGATTTCTCATGCGCACCCGGCTGTTGACTGCTCTGGCCCTGGCCGCTGGCTCCGTTTTCTGCACCCAGGCTCAGGCCAGCGGCGACGATTCCTGCTACCCGAACTGGTCGATACTCAAGGAAAACCTGGACGCCTGCAGCAGCCTGGCCTTCCTCAGCCCAGGCAACGACAGCCGGGTCAATCTGCGCCTGTTACTGGCCGATCAGGGTGCCTTGGCCCTGATGCCCCATCCCCTGAACGACTACGATCGGTCACAGGGCTACGGCCAGGTGCCCTTTGCCCTTTACCGTCTTGGCGCACCGGCCCCTCAAGAAGAGCCATCAGAACAACCGGCCATCGCGGGCAACAGCGCCTTGCAGCCGTTACTGGAAAAACTGGGCATCAAACAATCGGGCACCGAAGCCGCTGGCGAGGCGTTTCTGCAAGGCGAAGGCAGCCGCTGCCGCAGCAACACCCCTGCCAGTGCCAGCGCCTTCATCGGTCAGTTGATCGCCAGCCCGGAGCTGAACGACAACGAACGCCGTTCACTGGCCAATGCCCGTCTGCAACTGCTGACCCTCTGCGGCTGGGATGCCAGCCAACAGGCCAGCATGATCCCCGGCAACATGACGTCCACGACCGGCAAGGCATTCGCCACTTACCTGCGGGCCGCCAGCGACTTCTACAGCGGGCGTTTTGTCGACGCCGCCCAAGGCTTCGCGGCCCTGAGCGAAAACCCGCAGCCCTGGCTCAGGCAGACCGCACTGTACATGAGCGCCCGCACAGCCTTGAACGATGCCCAGCAGAACGCCTTCAACGAATACAGCGAACGCACGCCGGAACAACTGGATAAAACACTGCTGCAAAAGGCTGAAAGCGGTTTCGAGCAGTATCTGAGCCTTTACCCTCAAGGCGATTACGCCGCGTCGGCCCGTGGCCTGCTGCGGCGCGTTCACTGGCTGGCCAATGACGCCGACAAGCTCGCCAGGGACTTCGCCTTTCAACTGACACAGGCCTCAGACGCACAACGCAACGTGTCTCTGGATGAACTGGTCAGCGAAGTGGACAGCAAATTGCTGGCGACCAACCGGCAAACCGTACAAGCGCCCCTGCTGATGGCCATCAATGACCTGATGTGGATGCGTGAAGACTCGACGTCCAGACTGACCGAAGCCCATCTTCAGGCCCAGCAGGCCATCTTCGCCGGGCAACCGGCGCTGTATGAATATTTGCAGGCCGCCTTTGCCCTCTACGTCGAAGACAATCCGGACAAAGCCCTGAAACAGCTGCCAGACGAAGTGCCTGCTGCACTCGATTACCTGGCTTTCAGTCAACAGATGCTGCGTGGTCTGGCACTGCAAGCCCGCCAGGACTGGAAAGCGGCTCAGGCGCTGTGGTTGCAGATGCTGCCGCTGGCCAAGCAGCCGCTACAACGCGAACAACTGGAAATGGCCCTGGCCATGAGTTACGAGCGTGACGAACAGCTGTCCAGAGTCTTTGCGCCCGACTCACCGATCCTGTCCGAACAGGTGCGCTACACCCTGCTCAGGCATGTGGCCGATGCAGACCTGTTGCGCCAGCAGGTCACTCAAGGCTTGAACGTCACTGAACGCAATACGGCGTTGTTCGTACTGCTCTACAAGGATCTGCTGCGCAGCCGCTACGCCGATTTTGCCGAGGACTTCAAACAATTGCCGGCCACACCTGCCGACGAAAAACTGGGTTACAGCCTGGGTTACGTCTACGACAAGGGCCCTGAGCTGGCCCTCTTCCACTGGCAGGGCGACAAGGCCGAATCCGGTTACACCTGCCCGAGCATTGCCCGGACAGCGGCCACTTTGCAGGCTGACAGCAGGAATCCTCAGGGCCTGAACTGCCTGGGCGAGTTCATCCTGCGCAACCATCTGGACGACATGCCACTGGACCGGCGACGTCATGCCGACAGCCTGGGGGGGACTGCACCGGGGTTTGCCGGGGAAGTCTTTTCCAGACTCGAGGGCTATAAACTGATCATCGCCAACCCCAAGGCCGCACGCGACGACAAGGCCTATGCGCTGTTTCGGGCCATCAACTGCTACGCGCCTTCGGGCTATAACAGTTGCGGCGGCAAGGATGTCGAGCCCGCCGTACGCAAGGTCTGGTTCAGACAACTGAAAAATGACCTCTCCGACACCCGTTGGAGCAAGTCGCTGCAGTATTACTGGTAAGGGATGATGGGTGTCTGGCGTTGCCTGCTCCTGCTCTGGCTGCTGGTCCCGGTTCATGCCTGGGCAACGGTGGACGCCGCCAATTACGATGCCTTCTGGCTCTGGGGCGGCGTGACCTCACAGCCGGTGCTGGCTCAGGCCAGCACGCTCTATGTGTTGCAAGGCCAGATCAGCAGCTCACGCCGTGACCCGCAACAGCGCGTCGATTTCATCGCTCAGGGCATGGCCGTGACCCGACTGCCCCATGAACAGCTCTGGGTGGTCTATCGCGCCCATACCCTGCGCTGGCCGGAGCCGGTCTATCGGCAGTTGCTGGGGCAGGTCGAGCGCTGGCGACAGGCAGGCAATACGCTGGTCGGTATCCAGATCGATTTCGATGCCCGCACCCGCTATCTGAATGAATACGTCGACTTCCTGCGCGACCTGCGTCGCCGTCTGCCCGCTCAGTACCGCCTGAGCATCACCGGGCTGATGGACTGGAGCAGCAACGCCGACGCCAGTGCCATCGGCGACCTGAAAGGCGTGGTGGACGAAATCGTGATACAGACCTATCAAGGTCGTCACAGCATCCCCGATTACGCCGCCTATCTGCCGCGCATGAGTCGCCTGGGCCTGCCCTTCAAGGTCGGTCTGATTCAGGGCGGCGAATGGCAAGCACCGGGCTATCTGCAGGACAGCCCTTGGTTTCGAGGGTATGTGGTGTTTCTGCAAAATCGATAGTGCGGCGGGCCGTCGGCCATCCGCAAAAAATGATATCGATCCCGGTCAAAGCCCGCTTCAGGGACTACGCTGAAACATCCATGTCGCCCACCCAAGGCGTCAATCCGTGTCACCTGTCTCCCACGCGGCAGCCCCACAGGAGAACATCATGACCCAGCACCCCAATCTCACCGGCAAAGTGGCACTCGTTCAAGGCGGTTCACGCGGTATCGGTGCCGCCATCGTCAGGCGTCTGGCCAAGGAAGGCGCGGCGGTTGCCTTCACGTACGTCAGCTCCGAAGTCAACGCACTCGACTTGCAGGACAGCCTACGAGCCAATGGCGGCAAGGCACTGGCCATTCGTGCCGACAGCGCCGATGCCGACGCCATCCGGCACGCGGTACAGACCACCGCAGAAACCTTCGGCGGCCTGGACATCCTGGTCAACAATGCCGGCGTACTGGCCGTGGCCCCGCTGAACGAGTTCAAGCTGGAAGACTTCGACCGGATCCTGGCCATCAACGTACGGGGCGTCTTCATCGCCAGCCAGGAAGCCGCACGCCATATGGAGGAAGGCGGCCGTATCATCAACATCGGCAGCACCAATGCCGACCGCATGCCCTTCTCCGGCGGCGCACCTTATGCCATGAGCAAATCGGCACTGGTCGGCCTGACCAAAGGCCTGGCCCGGGACCTCGGCCCGCAGGGCATCACCGTCAACAACGTCCAGCCCGGCCCGGTGGATACCGACATGAACCCGGCCCATGGCGATTTCGCCCAAAGCCTCATCGGCCTCATGGCCATTCCCCGCTACGGCAAGAGCGAAGAAATCGCCAGCTTCGTGGCTTACCTGGCAGGCCCGGAAGCGGGCTATATCACCGGTGCCAGCCTGACCATCGACGGCGGCTTCGGTGCCTGACGCCCTGCCCTTCATCGCTCCCCGGCTTCCCGACAGGGCCGGGACGAGCCCGAAAGCGGCACTTTTTGCTTAAGCACATGAAAATTCTGAAAAAAAGTTTGCGTTCGGAAAACGTTTCGACTACATTAGCGCGCCTCGACAGACACAACAGTCTGAAGAGATACGGTGAGGTGTCCGAGTGGCTTAAGGAGCACGCCTGGAAAGTGTGTATACAAGAAATTGTATCGAGGGTTCGAATCCCTCCTTCACCGCCAAATTGAAATAACACGAAGCCCCTGAGACTCGATGAATCTCAGGGGCTTCGTGGTTTTCGGCATTTGGAAATACCCATGGGACGCGCATGAAAAGAACCGTGCTATTGATACTGGCCCTGCTGACCCATACAGCCGCCCAGGGCGCTGGCGATGCCGAAGCGGGCAAAGCCGTCTTCACCAAACTCTGCTCCGGCTGCCACAAGATCGGCCCCTCGGCCCGCAGTGCGTTCGGCCCGCCCCTCAACGGCATCATCGGCCGCCAGGCCGCACAGCATGAAGACTACAAGTACACACCGGAAATGCAGGCATCCGGCATCGTCTGGACCCGGGAAAAACTCAGCGCCTTTATCCAGGACCCCAGCGAAGTCGTGCCCGGTACCCGCATGAAACTCTGGTGGATGGGCAGCGACCAGCGCATGGAAGACCTGCTGGAGTACCTTGAGGCGAACAAGTAAGCGTTACTTTTCTGTGTCGTAGGGCGGGTAATCGTCACTTGCCCCCTTCTCTCTCGCTGGCGTCTTCGCCGGCTTTACAGGGTCCACTTGCGGGTCTTCGAGATCCGGAGATTCGGGATTGAAATCCAGGTCGTCATCATTCCCTGCCTTTGATTGATCGCCGGTCATGGGCACCTCCTGCCAATTCAGTGGTCGTGACAGTCAGAAACCCGAACGCCCAGAGAGTGCAGTACGACCGACCAGCGGCATCTGCCAGCTAGCCGCTCCTCGCAGCAAATGCTAGCCTTGCGCCACCAACGGAGAAACATCATGAAATGGCCTTCACTGGCGCTGGTGCTGGCAATCGCCGCCCTGAACCTCACAGGTACAGCCTACGGCGAAATATTCAAGTGCACCTCACCCGAAGGCCACGTGAGCTTTGCATCCATCCCTTGCACCGACAGTGCCGCCGACACCTCCGTGCAAAGACAGGGACCGCCCAAGATGCTGCGCCAGGGCGAACCCGTGGACCACGCCCACAAGATCAACCTGAAAGCCACCGAATACCTGAAGGTCAGCGGCCGCGCAAAAGTGACCGTCTACGAGACCGAAAGCTACAAGCAATACCAGAAGGACCGACCACCGCCCCCGACTGCCGTGTCGCAATGCAAGAGCCCGCATTATGACAGCCAGTGTTTTGACCCGTCGGGCGGGATGTCGTCGAAGAAGAGCGGGAAGTAAGGCAAGACAGGCCCGATAAAAAGGGACGCAGGGGTGCGCCCCTTTCCTGAACCGGATCGTTACCGTTTGACCTGCGGAATAATGATCGGAACGTACATAGGCCCTGCTGGCGCAGGCGGTTTTACAACACCGTCACTCTCGACCACTCTAATGCCCTTGCCCTTGAGCGTCTCGAACAGACGCACCGTGGCATCGCCATCGACATCCCCTTCATCAATCATGGCGCTCAAGGCCAACTGACGCAGCTACTCGGTCAACTGAACCTGCTTGTTTTTGACGAACGAATAGAGCGAGCCCGGCTGCCGTCAGGGCGTAAGTAAAGAAGTAATACGGGCCAGTGGTCGATCCAAATGTGGAGGCGATGACCGAACAACGTCCATGCTGGGTGACGGGTGCGCTCAGATCAGGAAAGTCCTTGGCCACCTGAGACGGAAACTGGCTGCGGTCGTAGTAGAGCGTGGCCTTGTCGTAGGAAGTGATGTTGCAGGGTCGCCAGGGCCAGGGGGAACAGGGGTTTCAGTAAGTGCATAGCATGCATTATTCCGGGATAAGAAAATAGTGTGTTTTGATAATAAAGAATCAGGCCAGACCCAAGATCTATAATAAATATTTCTCGCCCCATGGCTCCGATAAAACAGGGGAACTGCCAGAGGCCAAACTGAATTTGACCAAGCAGCCATGACCGCAAACCTGGCCATCAGATGAACCCGCTGCATTCATTGCGCCCCTACCTCAAAAATAGATTAGGCACTGCTACTCCGCTTTCTAAGTCGATATCATAGATCCCACCATCCCATCTATACCCTTGAAGCCGGCCATCAGAATAAAAAATATTAGTATACGGCCCTCCATCCGAGTCAAAATCAGAACTTACCTGCCAAATAACGCTTCCATTTCCATCGATGAGAAATATATTTTTTGCGTCCTCAGTGCGTCCGCGAATACTTTCCTGAGCCAATCGTTCAATCAGCACAACACTTAAAACCTTTGATATTTCAAGAACCTTGGAAGCTTTACTTTTATCAAAATGGTGAATCATTATAAGGGCCTCGGCATGCCAAAACTATTCCCTGGAATTTGATCAAGCAATTGATACTGTACGCCACCTTTACTATTTGCGCCAAACGCTGGTTGAGCAGCCACACGTCCAACCTGCATATTAGTACCTTTAGGCACAACAACGTCTGCAATTTGAGTAGGTACTTTTGGCAGCGCCAAATGTTGTTGAATTTGAAGAGGAGTCATCCCTGCGACCTCCTCAGCTCTAACCAAAAATGCTCCCTGAGGATTCTCTATAGTCGAAACTCGTACAAATTTAGTATCAATACTTACAGTAAAAGTTCTGACTTGGGAGCCTGTATCATAAGGTGGATTCCAGCCTCGCGCGACAAATGGCGCATTCGCCTCATCAGCACTGATCGCTCGCACATTAGTAATCGTATTACTGGGTAAATCGCCCTTGCCCCCTATTGAAGGAAGCGGTGACCTGAACCCATAAAGCCCAGCCAAAGCCGCCGTCACAGCCTGGAGTGACATCACGAGATCATAACGGCTCTCGACCTTATCCCTTGACAACCCACTCTCTTTAACAATTGCTGTTATAGCCGTATCTCTACTGATACTGTCCGTGTCCAATCCTTGTAAAATATCCTTTACACCAGCAAAATCTTCAGGATATATATCCTTATAAAGCAACGAATAACTTACATGATTTCCGTACTGCTCAAGCACCTCTCTAGCCATTGCAACCAAGCGCCCACACTCTGCCCCCCCTTTATTTCCAGCGGTGCATGCTGCTTGAATAGCTGTATCCCTATCTTTATCCAGTTTTTTTGTATCTGCTAGTATTTGTGCCTCTTCAGGTGTAATCGTGCCCTCGCGCTCCTTAATTTCTAAAACTTTCTGAAGCTGGGCCTCCTCAACACTAAGATAATTATTCTCTACCGCATTCTTCGCCGCCAAAGCCCCTGCAATCGCATTGACATCACCACCACCGGTCAGCGCTCCCGCTAGCCCTCCAGCCAATGAAGCCAGAGCCGATACTGTCTGCCGTTCAGCTTCCGTCATCTGTTCTGTGGATGTGCCGGGGTAAAGTTGACGCGCAATCAGCTCCCCCAAACCAACCCCGGCTGCGCCTGACAAGGCAGAGTTACCCTGTGCCTGAGCCACCACGGCAGCCAACAGCACATGCGCCATCAAGTTGGCATTATCATCACCCGCCGTCATTTCCTTGATGTTGTGAGCTAGATAAGGCGCTGCTCCACCAGCCAGCGCACCAACGAAGTTGCCGCTTAACACACCTTGTACCACCGCTACAGCGGCCTGAGTTGCGCGCTGGAAACTACTGCCGGTCCCATAGGTGCGGGAAACCTGCTCATTAATTTCGACTTGCGTTGGCTGATTGTTACCCTTTTCAGCAAGCTCCTGGCGTGCCTGCTTATACTCTTCGCTATTAGGGTCTTTCGCCGCTCGGGCACGCGCATCAGCAATGGTTCTGGAGGCATCCTGAATCAACGTCACGGAACTGCGTACCAAGTCAATACGCTCTGCCATGGACTTGCTGTCAGGCTTGTCGAGTGCTTCGTTAGCATTTGCAGTGTCGCGGTTCAATCCGATCAGGTCACCACTACCTTCAGGATTTCTAACGACAATGACACCCTCACTAACTGCACTGCGAGTAAAACTTTTGTCGGAGTCATTGAGCGCTAATCCGAACAGCATGCCAGGCGCTGCCGCGAACGCACCGCTATAACTGGACGACACACTGCCGCTCACTGCATAGCTATCGATGTCACTGATGTTCTTTATGTCGCGGGTGATAAGCCTGTCAGTACTCAATAAGTTCTTGTCGGCAGATGCCTCACTGGCAATAACAGCACCTTGCAGAATGGTATTTTTACCGACATCAATGGTGTAACCACCCATGCCTGCATAGAGCCCTGCTTGCTGGGAAACAGCCTTGTAATCACTGTTCATTCCACCCAGAGCAATACTTGCAGATGCCGCCGCCGGGACGCCATAGCAAAACGGAGGAATACAGATGCTGGCCCCAACACCACCACTGCTTTGCTTGCTTCTTTGCTCCTCCATGTCCTGAAGCGAGGCGATATCCAGGTTGCCACCGATAGAGGCACGAATACTATCGGCATGGACTTGCGCGCCGGCAAGACGTGTATCCTGACCACTCTGTAATAACAGGGCACCTGTATCCAGTGTGCTATTGACTTGAGTGATTGAACTGCCTGTTCCACGAGCTTTTGCTATTTGTGCCCCCAGGTCGAGGGTAAAACCATTTTGCGCACCGATATTGAAACTGGCGCCGATACTGGTTTTGTTATTTTTGCTGGAGTTCGACCAGTCAGCAGCATTCTGAGCAGCCAGCAAAAGAATATTATTACGCGCGTTCAAATCAGTATTGGCAGCTTTGATAGTGCTACCTATAACCTTAATTGCCCCTTCTGACTCAGGCACTGCACCCGTCGCCGTTACGGCAAGACTTTCCCCCACATTAATCGTGCTTTGCCTGACCGCCTGACTTTCATATGTGCTGGTACTTTTGCTTCGTGTATTAGCCAGTTCTGTACCGATTTTGATCAATGAACCATTACTTGCTGTCTTTTCAGATTTTTCAGGCATTCCCGGCTCAGAACCGGAGGCAGCATCATTGGCAGCAGTATTTAACTGATAAAGAGCCAAGGTAGCCTGCGCCAACTTGACAGCCTTGAGGCGTGGATCGTCGGCCTCTTTTACAGTTTTAGCTGTCTCACGTATGGTATTAATGGTATCAACCACCATACCTCCAATTACACGCCCGACAGCAAGACTACGTGATTTATCAGTACTACTTTGGCTGGCCGTCTCGACTCCTGCTGTGACCGTGACATCAGATGCCTTTAGCAGCATGTTTTTAGTACTGACTAGATCACTGGCAGTAACGGTAAGCACACGTCCAGCAGTCAAATCAACGCTGCCCTCGCTCGACCCGATCATACTTCCTGTTAATGTCCTCTGAGCTGCATTACCGGTATGGCTTTGGCTACTGATGTATAACCGCTGATTGCCAGTAATATCGTTGATACCCAGATTATTGGCCGTTAGTATGCCCGTCAGGTCTCGACCTTTTTGCTTATATAGCTCAGTACGGGTGTAAACATTTTCAGCAGCATTGACCGTCAAATCTCGACCAGCATTAACATCGAGGTCTTTCGTACTCACCAGGGAGGAGCCCGTGACAGTGACATCACGAGTTGAGGCAACCTCAACAGTATTACCGGAAACCACACTTCCTGAAGTGTTGGTCATGGTTTCTGCCAGTTTACTCGTCACACTGCTTGACTTAAGCCCTCCCCAACCCGACTTGCTCTTGCTCCGCTCATGCCTTGAGCTTTCAGAGTCCTCTGCAGCAATGATTTGCACATCATCGACGGCTGTCAGGCTGGCAACACCTTGCTTCGCCGAAATACTACTCCCATGTACAAGCAGGTCCTTACCGGCACCCAATACTGCATCGGTTCCTGCCGTAATTGAGCTAGCTACATGAATGACACTGTTGGTTTCGTCAAGACTGCTTTTCTTGCCTGATGAAGACTTTTTAACCTTGCTGTAGAAGCTGTAGTCTTCGTTGGCGGCAGCTGTTACCTCAAGGTTTTCACCTGCGACCAGATAAGCCTTATCCTCTGCATGGACCTTACTGGAAATAAGCGAAAGATCCTTGGTAGCGCTCAATGCAATACTACCGCCTGCATTCAGCTCAGTCGAAACTTGGCTGATATGGTCTTCCTGCGCCGTAACCTTCTTACTTTTGCTATACGAATGCTGTTCGTTCGTTGCCGACGACAAGGTCAGGTTTTCAGTTGCTGCCATTGCGATGTCACGCTTGGCGTCGACGTTGCTCGCAATAACGCTGATGTCACGCCCCGATTGCGCCGTTAAATCTCGTCCAGCGCTGACGCTGGCTGCTAATTGAGCGATGTTGGACTGGGTATAGCTTGTTCCACGATTTTGTTCCTTTTTCGTTTCTATTGAAGAAATGCCAACATCACGACCGGCAACCAAACTGATGTCACGACCAGCCTGAAGAATACCACCAAGATTATTCACATCACGCCCAGCCTTCACGGCAAGATCGTTTGCAGACTCGATACGAGCAGCGCTATCAGCAAAGTCTTCACGCCAAGTAGCATCACTGAATACGCTTTGGTAACGAGTAACCGTTCGTTCGTTGATCACATCTCCACGTGTTGCTGACAGAGTTACATCACGCCCATACAAGATCCCTCCGGCCTTATTGACCAGATCCTGCCCCGCCAGCAGGTCAAGACGATTTCCGGCCTCGACCAGACCCGCGTTGACCAGATTGTTGCCGGCGGTAGCGGACAGGTTGTTGGTCGCACGCAATGTCCCGACGTTATCGAGGTCTTCACCCGCAATCAGCGTGACATCGTTACCCGCAATCAAAGCACCGGTCGGAGCGAGACGGTTGTTCGCCTGGGCCAGGTACACCACCGGCACCAATACTTTTTCACCATTCACTTCGTGCTCTTCGAGCCACACGATGTCATGGGTCAGCGCTGCAACTTGTTGGGAACTCAGTGAAACGCCGACAGCCAGATTCAATTGTTCCTTGCTGGCGATGGCGTTGTTCATCAGGTATTTGAACTGGTCTTCGTTGGAAGTCTGCCCCGCGAGTAAGGCCTGGCCCGTGCGCGCCACGATGGCTTGCTGAACAAGACGTTGTTCATAGAAGCCATCCCCCAGACGCCTCATGCTCTCGTCCGGGTCATATCCCAGATTAGCCAGCAGGTAGTCCGAACTCATGAACTGGCGCAGGTCGGTCAGAACCGGGTTGGTTTCGATCAGGTATTTATGAGCGCCTGGAGGCGGTGTGCGGCCGGACAGCGTCTGAGGATCAGAGCCGGGAGCGGTCAGTTGCAGATTGCCTGCAAAACCGACAGGCGCAGTGGAATCAAAAGCTGAAGCGTTAGCGCTCAACCCCGAGTTCTGACGGACCACATCAGTCAGTTGGTGAGTTGATATAGAAGCCTGACCTCCCCCCTCAGACGGAGTTTCATCTTGGGTGATAGCAACATTGCTACCGGTCTGAGCACTCAAACGAAACAGGCCATTCTGGCCAGTGGGCAAGCTGAATCCGGGTAGAGTTAGTGGGTTGACCTGTTGCTGAACCAAGTCTGGGGACAGTTGAGGGTGAAGGTTAATGACAGTTGCAATGGACGCATCAGGTATTGTTGTTTCAAATGACACACCATTTGGTTCAGAAACAAGCTGCCCACCACGAACAACACTATTTGTCAGATTTTGTGCAGCATTTATATTGACGCTACCACCTGCCTGAACAATAGAGCTTCCACTTGCTGCAACTCCTGGCTCCGTGACCACTCTAGTTTCAAAAAACGAAGCACCTGCCACTTCCCCTGGCAACGCCGAAAGTGCAGAAGGACTGTAGGATGGAGGAGGCGAGATTGATGCAACCGTACTAGGACTAAAAAAAGTCGAATACCGCTTCCACCCAACAATAAACTTTGTATCTCTTTGCGCGGTGCCACCTGCGACCGTCCTTAAAAATATACGGGATTCATTCCATGCCCCATCCCAATAGCGAATACTACCAAAAGCCCCCCCGCGAGTTACAGAATATGCATACTCCGGATCGTTTGTAGCATTATACTTCATTACCGAGCGCCAAAAACTCGATATATACTTATCTTCATTAAGATGTGGAAGCTCAAAAGACTTGAGTACAGAGTAATTACCTAAGTCCGCACCGGAATTAGTAAAGCTTACCAAATCAGCATTCAAGTTTCCTCTTACAGACACAATAGACGCAGAGTTTAAAAAGCCAGCACCAACAATATCCAGATTACCACCTGACGATATACTAGATGAAGGAGAGTCCGTCTCCAGCGTAGACTTATAGTTCTCAAACAAAACCATATGCCCAGATTCACTACCTGTCTCCCTCATCCCTATAGAGCTTGACACAAGCTCGGAGGAAACTTTAAAAAACTCTTTTCTATTTTCTGTAGAAGCGACATTCAGCCGCATATCCCCAACACTTTCCAAGGTTCCCGATATATTCCCCAAAGAGTCCATCCACCCTCCGGACTCATCCTTGGCTACATATAGATCTCCAACGCTATAAACATCTCCATTTTTATTAACAAGCTCCCCCCCAAGAAGAGCCATATCCGCACCGCTAAATATCACTCCTCGCTCATTGAGCATTATGCCAAACTTTAAAACCAATCCACCATTACTAGCCAAGGTCCCGTAATTATTCAGCTTATCAGCTATAACTGTCAGTTTCTCAGACGATCTTACTTGCCCTAGATTAGCCAACACGCCGCTAATATTGACCGTACTGACACCTCCTCCAATTAGTTCTCCCTCACTGGTCAAATTCAGTTGCATAGCGCCAAGATCAAAGGAACTTCGGCTGCTCGCCCGCCCACTCCCCGAATAAGCGCCCCCCAAGGTCAGACTCAGCGCACCATCACTGCCAATCACCCCATCATTCGCCCACGTTCCTCCCGTCCCCACAAACCCCGTCGAGGCCAGCAGCTGCCCGCTGGCGGTCTGGTTGAAGGTCCCGACATTCACGGTCAACCGCCCGGCCTGAATCACGCCGGTGTTGGTCCAGTTATCCGCTGTCAGGGTCAGGTCGCCGCCAGTCGCGACTGTGCCACTGGCTTGCATCAGGTTGGCGGTCGAGATGTCGAAGGTGCCTTTGCCGGCGTGCAGCAGGCTGCCTTTGGCGTTGAGGAAGCTGGCTGCGTTGAGGATCAGGTTGCTGTTGGCGACTTCCACCGTGCCGTTGCGGTTGTCGAAGAGCGTGCCGATCTGGAAGTCCGCTGCATCGCTGGTACCGAGCGAGCGGATCTGGCCGGTCTGGTTGTCGAGGCTGGCGGCCTTGATGGACAGGGTGCTGTCACTTTCGATGATGCCCAGGCGGTTGTTCAGCGCACCGCTGAGCTGGAGATCCACCTGATTGCCAGCAATCTGGCCGTCGTTGTCGCCGCTGTTGTCGAAGTCGTCACCGATGACCCGCACCAGGCCCTTGGCATACAGACCGCCATTGCGGTTGTCGAAGTTGGCGGTGGTGACCAGTGCATTGCCGGTGCTGGCCGAGACGCGGCCGCCGTAGTTGTCGAAACCGCCCAGGGCGGTCAGGTTGAGACGCTGCGCCTGAATGACGCCACCCTGGCGATTGTTGTCGAGGTCGTAGCCGTTTTTCAGGACGCCGGTGATCTTCGCGGTAAACAGGCCCTTGAGGCTGGACAGTACCCCGCCGCGGCTGTCGAGGCTGTTGCCCTCCACATACAGGTCACCGTTCTGGGTAATCAGGCTGCCACTCTGGTTGTCGATGTCGCCGGTGACATCAACGCTCAGAGCCGTCTGGCCTTGCAGAGTGCCACGGGCGTTGGAGAGGCTTGCGGCTTCAAGTTGCACATCGGCGTTCTGGCTGTAGATCAGGCCATCGGCATCATTCAGGGCCTTGTCTGTGGCGGTGATCAGCAGTGTGCCGTTGGAGGCGACGGTGCCACGATTGCTGTTGTCCAGGGTGCCGGTGTTCAGGGTCATCAGGCTCTGGCTGATGAGTTGCCCGCCCTGGTTATGAAGGGCGCTGCTGCGCTTGAGCAGCAAGGCATCGCCACTGGCGAGCTTGCCGCCGGTGTTGGTCAGGGTGCCGAGCAGGTCGAGGGTCGTCTTGCCCTTGCTGGTGATCGTGCCTGCGCTGTTGTCGAGGCTGTCGGTGTCGATCACCAGGTCTGCGCCACTGTCGATCAGGCCGTTCTGGCCGTTGTTCAGCAGCCCGGTGACAGTCAGGTTCAGGGACTGATCGAGCGCACTGGAGAGGATGCCGCCGCTGTTATCGAGGTTGTCGGCCGTCACGGTCAGGGCCTTCTGGCTGACCAGCGCACCAGCATCGCTGTTGAGCAGGTCACCGCTCAATGTCACCTCGACGGAGCCGTAACGACTGGACAAGGTGCCGCTGTTGCGGTTGTCCAGAGACACGCCCGTCACCCCCAGCCCCTGCCAGCCGGACACCAGGCCGTTCTGGTTGATCAGGCTGTCGACCGCCAGGGTCAGCTGGTTGCTGCTGATCAGCTTGCCGCCGCTGTTGTCGAGGGTGCGGGCGGCCAGCGTGAAGCTTTGCTCACTCGAGATTTCACCGCCCTGATTGTTCACGTCCCGCACGCGGGCAAAGGTCAGATTCTTGGCGGTGAGCAGGCCGGCACGGCTGTTCAGGTCGCCGCCGTTCAGGTCGACACTCAATCCGGCCTCACCGATCAGGCGTCCGGCATTGAGCGACAGGGCATCGAGCACCAGGGTCATGTTGCCCAGTGCGGACACTTCGCCGCCGGTGCTGGCGTCCAGGCTATCGGCGGTGATGGTCAGGGTGCCGTTGCTGTTGATCAGGCCTTTGGTCGTGTTGTCGAGGGCCGCCGCATTGAGGGTCAAGGCGGTGCTGCCCAGCAACTGTCCAGCGCGGTTATTCAGGTCCGCCGAGGTGACCTTCAGCGCCTGGGCGGCGTTGATCAGGCCTTTGTCACGGTTGGTGAGCAGCCCGGTGGTGGTCAGTTCCAGGTCGTTGCGGCTGGTCAGCGTACCGCCGGTGTTGTCCAGCGTAGCGGCCGTGGCGTCGATACCCGCCGCCGCGATCATGCCCTTGACGTTGTTCAGGGCCTGAGCGATGCGCAAGGTCAGGGACTGGTTGCCGAGCAGCTTGCCTTCGCTGTTGTCGAGGCTCGTCGCGGCCAGGGTAAAGGCCTGGGCGCTGGAGATTTCACCGCCCTGGTTGAGCACGGCACCGAGGTTTTTCAGCAGCAGTGCGCCCGGGCTATTGATCAGCCCGTTCTGGTTGTTCAGTTCCCCGTGATTCAGGTCCAGAGTCAGGCTGGTGTTGCTGAACAGCTCGCCGCCCTGCTGATCCAGACCTGTGACGCTGGCATTGAGCGCCAGCGCACTGGCAATACGACCTGCGCTCTGGTTGATCACCTTGCCGGCCACCAATTCCAGCGTGCTGCCGGAGGTCAACTGTCCGCCCTGGCTGTTATTGAAATCACCGGTCGTGACTTGCGTAGCGCCCTTGCCGGACAACTTGCCTGCCTGCCGGTTGTCCAGACTGGCGCTGATGACGGTCAGGCCCTCGTCGGTGGCAATGGAGCCTGCCTGATTGACCAGTGCCCCGTCGGTCGTGACTTTCAAGGCCTTGGCGCTGGAAAGGCTGCCAGCGGCGTTGCCCAGTGTGTCCGCCTTGACCGTCAGTTTTCCTTCACTGCTGATCTGGCCTGCGCTGTTGTTCAGGGCACCGGTCAGGGTGAGCGTCTGGTCTTGCTGGCTCGACAGGGTGCCGCCGGTGTTATCCAGTTGCTGGCCGGTCAGGCTCAGGGTCTGACCGAACAACAGCCCCTTGTTTTCGTTGATCACCCGCTCGACGACCAACTGCAAGGCCGTCCCGGCCAGCACCTTGCCGCCGTCACGGTTGTCGAGGGCCTCACCGATGATTTCCACACCCGCCTGGCTGGAGATTTCACCGGCGCGGTTGTCGATGTCGGCCACTTCGAGTTTCAGCGCTTTTGTGGCCCCCACCAGACCACCGGCCTGATTGTCCAGCGTCTTGCCGATGAGGGTCAGAGCGCCCTCGACCACCAGCTCGCCGCCTTGCTGGCTCAGGTTGTCGAGGGTCGCGCTCAGTTCGGTCTGGCTGGCAATACGGCCCTTGGCGTTGAGCACCTTATCGGCCTGCAGTTGCATCAGGCCCGCCGCATTGAACTCACCGCTCCGGTTGTCCAGTTGCTGGCCAGTGAATTTCACCCCGGCCTTGCCGATGATGGCGCCTTTCTGAGCCTCCGTCAGACCGATCTGGCTGTTATCGAGCGAGCCGATGAACAGGTTCATCTGCTTGTCGGCACGCAAGACGCCGCCCCGGTTATCCGCACTGTCGCTGTTCACGGTCAACGTGCCTTGCGTAACCACCCGACCGCCACGGTTATCCAGCGTGGCTGCCGTCAGCTGTGTACTGGACTGCCCGCTCAGGGTCGCCCCCCGGTTGTCCAGCGTCTCGGTGACGGTGGCCTGCAACGCACGACTGGCGACGATGGTGCTGGTATTGGTCAGGTTGGCGGCCGAGAGCACGACATCGCCGTCCGCATTGCGGCTGTTATCGGCATTGATCCCCGCTTCGATGACCGCCTTGTTGGTGAGCTGCCCACCGCTGGACAGGTTGACGCTATCCCGTGCAGCCACGCTCTGCTGAACCGTGAGGTCACCTTGCGTTGCGATCGTCAGGGATGACCCGGCATACAGCGGGCCGCTCATCTCGACACTGGCCGCCTTGACGTCAACGGCACCGCTGGCCACGGCCTGCACCATGCTCAGATGGCCATTGGCATCGATCTGGATATCACCGGCACTGGCGGCCACATTGCTCGCCAGCCTCACCCCGACCCCGGCCTCGGTACCCACCAGTTTCACTGCACCGGCGTACATCCCGCCCAGGGCCGAGCTGTCGATGGCCAGGGTTGGTTTGACACTGCCATCATCAGCCAGCGCCGTGGCGTCCAGGGTCTGGGCATCGACGTTATTGCGGCCCGCGATGATGTTGAGCTTTTTCGCGTGCAGTTCGGCGTTGACTTTGGCGCTGCGGGTGATGATGTCGAACTGGTCGAGGTTGGTGGCATTGAGGCCCGCACCTTCGAGGCTGACGTCCCCGCCCTGGACCTCGTAGCGCGTGATCTGCCCCTGATCCAGAACCGGCTTGCCGGTGGTCAGGGTCGCCTGTGGCGTGTTAATGAAACCGCAACCGTCGCAGGTGATGCCGTACGGGTTGGCAATGATGACCTTGGCCGAGGAACCCGCCACTTCGGTGTAGCCCTTGAGCTGGGTGCGGTTGTTGCTGACCACCTCGTTGAGAATGGTGCTTGCCGCCTGACCTTGCAGGTTGCTGTTGCCGATGATGATCCCGCCCAGCTGGGTGCTCTGGGTCTGGGCCGTAGCGTTGTTGAGGATCACCCCCTGGCTGCCGACGTTGTACTGCTGGTACTGGTTGTGCGACAGCCCGTTGGCATTGGGCGCGGCAATGTTGACGATCGGCACCCCGTTGCCCGCCGCCCCGAGGCTGGTGCTGCCCCCGCTCACCACGATCCCGTCGGCCTGCGCCCACATCGGCTGCCAGAACATCGCATTGGCCAGGATCAGCGCAATACCGCGCTTGGGCATCCCCCAGAAACGCTCACGCGGTTGCAGGCTGGCCGAGGGTTGACGGGCCAGAAAAGCGAAGTGCTTGACGTCCATGCGGGGGGTTCCTGCGGGGGATCAGAAAAAGGGCAAAAGGTCTGGGTAACTCAGAAGAACCGTTTGAGGCAGCAATACATCAGCGCCTCGCACCCGCTCAGGGCAGCGGGCAGTTCCAGCGACGGAACGAAGAAAAGAGGAAGGATCGCGAACAGGCCGGGTACAGCTTTTTCGAGGGAGAGCAATACACGACGCATCCTTGCAATATCACATAGCCATCATGAAGGCCGCGATTTTAGACCGCCATTTTCACGTCGTCAATTTTCTGTATCTACCGCGTATCGGATTTGTTACAGCAAGGGATTCCACCTGCTGACCCCCATTCATTGACGTGACAGACCACTCTCAATCACCGACATACCCAGCAGCCGTCATCACAAAAACTTGTACCCCCGGCACTGGCAGCAACCCGCCCGATCCCTCACAATCCCGCCGCTCTGCCCCATGAATTCAAGGAAACCGGCATGAATACACTTGAGTGGAACAAAGCCGCCCTGGCGAAATACCTGTCGACCCATCCGACCTTGCAGGATGAAATCAAGGACCTCAGCCCCGAAGAGCAGAAGCAGCAGGCTCAGTGGGCCTTTGAGGATGAAGCCGAGCATCTGGGCATTGAGCCTTGGGAACTGGCGCTGGAATTGATTGCCGAATCCCCGGAACAACTCAAGAGCATGCGGCTCGAAGCCCACGCACAGGTGGCCGAAGCCCTGGGCATGGACTGGGACGAGTATTGCGAGCTGAACGAGATCGAACAGTAATCCCGGGCCTGAAGAAGGAATAACCCTGTCATGAACCACTCCTCAGAAGCGGGCGCAGCCGTTTACTCTCCCCTGACGCTGAAACTGTATGACTGGTGGGTATTGGGCGTTTCCAATCGTTTCGCCTGGCAATGCTCGACCACGGATGTGTTGCAGCCGTTCTTCAATCGCCATGTGGGCAAGCGTCATCTGGATGTCGGTGTCGGAACGGGCTATTACCTGGCCAATGCCCATCTGCCGACGGACACTGAAGTGACCCTGCTGGACCTGAACAGCAGCAGCCTTGAGGCAGCCCGTCAACGCTTCGGGCGCCCGGGCACCCAGGTGATCCAGCACGATGTCTTCAAACCCTTCGGGCCTGAACAGGCCACCGGATTTGACTCCATCTCGCTGTTCTATCTGCTGCATTGCCTGCCCGGCACCATGAGCGACAAGGCCCAGGCTTTCGCGAACCTCAAGACCCGTCTCAACGCCGACGGCGTGCTGTTCGGCGCAACCATTCTGGGTGACGAAGCCGGGCATAACGGATTTGGCAGCAAGCTGATGGCCGTCTACAACAAGAAAGGCATCTTCGGTAATCGCAGCGACAGTGTCGCCGGTCTGCGCGATGCCCTAAGCCTGCACTTCAAAGACGTCACGGTCGAGGTTTCGGGAAAAGTGGCACTGTTTACGGCCAGATCGCCTCTTGCCTGAAAGAACAGTCGAACTGCCCGATCATGACCGATCAGTCAGCGCTTTACCTGATGGTTGCAGCTGAGTAACGTCTGCCCATCCCAACAAGAAGGAATTGCGCCATGAGTGATCTGATCTCGTACCATCTGGAAGACGGTATTGCCACGCTGACCCTCAACAACGGTAAGGTCAATGCCATTTCTCCGGATGTGATCGTCGCGTTCAATGCCGCACTGGATCAGGCCGAGGCAGATCGCGCAGTGGTGATCGTGACCGGTCAACCGGGAATTCTTTCGGGGGGCTACGACCTCAAGGTCATGACGTCCAGTGCCGAAGCGGCTATCGGCCTTGTGGCCCAGGGCTCGACACTGGCCCGTCGCATGCTGGCTCACCCCTTCCCCATCATTATCGCCTGCCCCGGCCATGCCGTGGCCAAGGGTGCCTTTCTGTTGCTGTCCGCCGACTACCGGATTGGTGTCGAAGGGCCTTTCAACATCGGCCTGAACGAAGTACAGATCGGCATGACCATGCACCACGTCGGCATCGAGCTGGCCCGTGACCGCCTGCGCAAGTCGGCCTTTCACCGTTCAGTGATCAATGCCGAGATGTTCGATCCCGCCGGTGCCATGGATGCAGGTTTTCTGGACAAGGTGGTTAGTGTCGAGGCCTTGCAGGAAACGGCACTCGACGCCGCCCGGCAGTTGAAGAAGATCAATATGAATGCGCATCGCAAGACCAAGCTGAAAGTGAGAAAGGCGTTGCTCGATACACTGGATGCCGCGATAGAACTCGATAAACAGCATTCGCTCTAAGCCTTGCATTCGATTGATTTGCATCACTGCCACTCCAGAATGAAGAAGCGATACAGACATGGGCCGAGTCGTTGCAGCAGCGGTTTATAGCAAAGGCAAGAAAATCACCAACATCACCCTCGATGAAGGCGCGGAATGGGCAGCCAGGCCAGGGCATTTTGTCTGGATAGGTCTGGAACAACCCACCCCTCAGGAGCTGGCAAGCCTCAAGCAACAGTTCAACCTGCATGAACTGGCCATCGAAGATGCACTGGAAGTCCATAGCCGCCCCAAGCTGGAAACCTTCGGCGATGCGCTGTTTATCGTCACTTATGCCCCGGTGCGGGAAAACGGCAAGCTGCAGTTCATCGAAACCCATATCTTCGCCGGCAAGGGCTACATCATCACGTCGCGCAACGGCCACTCCAAATCCTACGGAGTGGTCCGTCAGCGCTGCGAGGCCCGCCCCTTGCTGCTGGAGCATGGCGAGGACTTCGTGCTCTATGCCCTGCTGGACTTCGTGACCGAGAACTATCAGCCGGTAACAGAAGCCATTCATGCCGAACTTGAAGTACTGGAACACAGCGTGCTCGGCGGAGCGCTGAACGAGGCCGATATCCAGCGCATCCACAGCCTGCGACGCGACCTGCTGCGCCTGCGCCGCTATGTCTCGCCCATGGTAGAGGTGGGGGAAGAATTGCAACGGCTGAGCTTTCCCTTTATCGACAAGAACATGCGCCCGTACTTTCGCGACGTGGAGATCCACGTCAAGCGGCAGATGGAAGACCTGGGCAATCTTCGCGACATCGCCAGCCAGACGATTGAAATCGGCCTGTTGCTGGAGTCGTCGCGGCAAAGCATCGTGCAACGCAAGTTTGCGGCCTGGGCGGCCATTCTTGCACTGCCGACCGCCATCGCCGGGGTCTACGGCATGAACTTCGAGAACATGCCGGAGCTGAGCTGGCACTACGGTTATTTCGTGGTGCTGGGGGTAATCGTCAGCGGTTGCAGCGGCTTGTTCGTCAGCTTCAAGCGCTCGGGCTGGCTGTAAACAGACATCAAGGAGTAGAAACTGTCGTTGCCTCGACCGTCATCTCGGCCCTCTGTTCAATGGAAAAAAGGGGCCTTCAGAGCGTTGAACATGGGCCAGGATGCAAACAACGCACTCGCTCAACGCTTGTTACCCAGCAACGGCAACTGCGCCAGCATGTTTTTCATTGAAAGGGCATCCCACGGAAGGTGCTCAGCGATGCCCAGACCAACCACATCAACAGCATCAGCTACATCCGTAAGCAGCCGGAGCACTTCGGCTATCCGCATCTTGCCTTGTGCTATGCCATCGAATGTCCCGGCAGGAGCATTGGGATTGGCGAACAGCAATGCGCGAAACTCATTCGGGTCCAGCACGTCCAGATCGAAATGAATCGCCAGATGTCTGGCATTAATACTGGCCAGCCAGTCCAAAACCGGTTTGCTGCTCTGGGCCAGCTCTTGTGCCCCGAAGCCTTTCAGCCCGTGACGTTTAATGAATTCGCTCTCAACCGGCAGGGTTTCCTGAAGACCCGCATATAAAAGACGTTCGGGTTTGATCGGGGTACTGACAAACCGCGTGAAGTCCTCGTCGCCATGTCCTAATAGATTCCCCAGAACCATCGCATGGGCATGTTTGAAATCCTGAGGCGTCATAACGTCTGGGTGAGCATCAACCCAGAGAACCGCCAGATCTCCGTGATAGCGCTGATTGAGATAAGCAAACGGTACAAGGTCCACCAGGCAGTCCCCACCCAGAACAACGATTCGATCAGGGCTGTGTCTGTCGATCAGTGCCTGGGCGTTCAATTGCTGATTGAGTAGCGCCTGACGCCCGACGATGCCGTTTTCTACCACCAGAGACTGGCCGTCGGGCTCCGCCACATCAACGCTTTCAACAGGCCCGTCCGCCTCTGGAGCAAGCCAGGCCAACAGCTGGGCACCCAGAAAGTAAGGTGGATTGTTACCTCCCTGCCATTGTGGAAACAGCAGGCGCAGCGTCTTGTTCGAGGTCGTACTCATCAAGACTCCTTCAGTCAAAATTTCTTGATTCATGGTGAACAGCCACGCTTTCAGCTGTACCAGATTTTAGGAAGATGGCTTTAAAAGCAGAAGATCGGAATAATCAAGCTTACTGTTAGTAAAAATCATAACAATGACTTACCCCTGAACCATGTCTCTTGGCACTCGGTATGGTGACCAAAGATCAGGAGTTATTATGGATTTCGCGGAAAAACTACAGGTCTTCACGACAGTAGCTGAGCTTCAGAGCTTCGCTCGTGCCGCGCAGGCACTCGGCCTGGCGCGTCCGAGCGTCACCGTGGCAATCAATGAGCTTGAAAAGGAAGTAGGTGCCCGGCTTTTACATCGCACAACCCGGCGAACCACTCTTACGTCTGAAGGCAAGGCCTACTATGAGCAGGCGGCTCTTACCTTGAATGCAGTGGGAGAAGCCCGGAATTTTTTTGGCGGGGGATTATCCGAACCGAAAGGAAGGTTGCGGGTGGACATGAGTAACTCACTCGCCAAGTCGATGATCATCCCCAATATCAGCGCCTTCAAGGAGGCATACCCACAGGTTGAAGTGATACTGGGCGTGAGTGATCAGCAAGTCGACCTGATTGCCGAAGGTGTCGACTGCGTGCTGCGAATCGGAGAGCCATCCCCTACAAGCCTGGTGAGTCGCACCATTTACCGCGATCCCTTTATCATTTGTGCCTCTCCTGACTACATCAAGACTCATGGAGCCCCCATGTGCCTGGACGACCTGAAAAATCATTTGGGCATCGTCTACTTCTACGGCCGCGAGCGGAAGACCAAAGAGTGGGTATTCAATGTCAATGGAAAGCCACAATCCATCCGCATGAGGCCTGCGCTGCAGGTCAACAACCATGATGCTTATGTTGCGTGTGCCGTGAATGGATTGGGCCTCGCCCACGTGCCTTTGATAGGCGTACAAAAAGAGTTGGCCGCTGGCAGCCTGGTGCAGGTATTGGCAGCCGAGGACGCAGGGCATACGCCAATCTCGGTTATGTATCCAGCCCGGAAATATTTGCCCATTAAAGTCAGGGTCTTCATTGACTGGGTTATCGCAGTATTCCAGCAACTGCCGGACTCACCTGTTGGCATGAGCTCTAATCACCACATAACGTAGAGCAACAGAAAGACTGGCGCAAAGCAGTACAGAGGAATGAACCGACTCAAGCGGGACGATCCACCAGAACCGTCACGCAGCAATGCCGCCAGGCAAGCACTTGGCGACCGTCTTTAATACTCAACCTGCAGACAGATAGACATTCCTGGCACAAGCTGCGCCAGGAACATCGTCTTTCAGACCACGCCAGTATCCGGCTTGTGCGCGACAAAACGCATCATCCACTCGGCCACCGTTGCACCATGGTGCTCATGGTCCAGGCTCGCCAACCCGTTGCGATACACCTGCTCGCCCAGTGATTGCTGCCGTATATCCAGCAAGGTGCGTGAATACTCATGGATGAACTCGGGATGCCCCTGGAAACACAGCACCTGATGATTGATGTGATACGCCGCGTACTGGCAGAAATCGCTGGAAGCGATCACGGTGGCATTCTCCGGCAAGGCCGTGACCTGATCCTGATGGCTGATCAAGAGCGTCAGGTTGTCCATGGCCGGTGTCATCCAGGACGCTGCATTGGCCAGACGGTAATGATGGATACCCACTCCCCAGCCCTGGGTGGCGCGCTCGGTCCTGCCTCCCAGCAGCAACGCCAGCAACTGGTGCCCGAAGCAGATCCCCAACAGTTTGTCGCCACGCTCGTACAACTTCAGCAGATAGACCTTGAGGGTCTGAATCCAGGGATCGCTGCCAAAGGAGTCCGCCTTGCTGCCCGTCACCAGGTAGGCATCGAAACGTTCGTCTTCTGGCGGATAGACGCCCTGCATCACGTTGTAGACAGAAAACTCTGCGGCAATCGGCTGGCGTGAGAACAATAACTCGAACATCCGCCCATACCCCTGATACTGCTCGACTAGTTCCGGGCGCAGGATGTCGGTTTCCAGAATGCAGATGCGTAACGGCATAAAAAAGACCTGAAACAGTGAAAAGGCAATGGGCACGGGCAAAGCCTGCCTTGAACATGGCCCCCAAGGCAAGGAGCCCTTTGCCAGTATTGGCAAGAAAACCTGAATCATCCCGGCAAAAGAACAAAAAAGAAGATTCCATCGCCCCGGCAGTATCTGCACCCCTTAAAAACCGTGCCCTCCAGTCGTAAGAGATTTCTTACCCTGACGAACGGTTGCCGATGAGCGCCCACGCTCAACGTGTCTAGAAGAGGCTTGTCCAGTCGGCAGATAAATCGTTCATAACCATTCAAAAAGAAAAATAAAAAAATAAATTCCAAACAGTTCTAAGCCTGATACATCGTGGCCTCTAAGGTTAAATCTGTAACGGGAGACGCGATAAAAACACCGTACAGCGTCATGTCTCCGGCCTAGTGGTCGGGACCACCTGTTCGTCAGCACCACCTTTGCCAGCTGCCCGATTTCCAAAGGAATGAATTCGGTGAGCTTTTGTCGCTCAGGAATAACAACAAAAGGCCGTCAGCCATGTTCAAGCATTCGAAAATACGTCAGGCGGGACTTATTGTATTCGCCACCACTCTTCTGTTGATCCTGCCGAACCTGAACCGCTTGTTCGGCTGATTCGACATGCCCTACCCGGCCGCCGATAACTGTGCCAATCTTCCCACTCGAACGATGGGAGACGGTTTTATGCGTCAATGGATAGCAGTGATTGCCCTAGGCTTGAGTTTCACGGCCCAGGCGGGCGAAGTTGAACAGGCCGCAGCAGTGACAGCCTTGAAGGAAGGGAAACTGGCCGTCGATGTGCGCAGTCAGACCGAATACGATGCCGGCACCGTCCTCAATGCCGTACGTGTCGAAGATGCACGTCTGGTCAATCAGTTGAAACAAGTGCTCAACGACCGAAACGCCACCTTCGTCATCTTCAGCAGCTCGAACGAGAAAGCCAGCAAGGCGCAGGACAAGCTCAGGCAGGCGGGTTATTTCAGCGTCATCAACGGCGGCAATTACGAAGAACTGCATAATGCGCTCTACGACATTACCGATGACCCGGCGGAGTAACGTGCTTGCGTTACTCACTCCTGCTGGCCGCCCTGTCGCTGGCCCTGCCTCTGCAGGCCGCTCAACTGAGCATTGAGCTGGCCGACGGCACACAGACGCTGGAAACCGCACAACTGCTGAATCATCCTGACGTGCAGGAGGTGCGAATAGCCAATGATGTGTCCTACAAACACCCCATGACCTATCGCGCTGTCCCGATCGCCCGGTTGCTCACAGGTGTTCAGCCCGACGCGCACCTTCAGATCATCGCAACCGACGGCTTTGCCGCGGAAATGCCTGCCGCACCGCTCCTGCAGAAAGACGGCGCACAGGCCTGGCTGGCCATCGAGGATCCTACTCACCCCTGGCCGGGACTGGGTAATGGTTCCCACACTGCCGGTCCGTTCTATCTGGTCTGGACTCACCCCGAGGCCAGCAGGATCAGCCCGGAACAATGGCCTTATGCGATAGGCAGGATTCGTTTGCAGACGTCTGTGGCCGAGCGCTTTCCAAAACTGATGCCAGACCCGCAGTTGGCCGCGAACGACCCGGTCAATCTGGGGTTTGCGCTGTTCCAGAAGAATTGCCTGGCCTGCCACCGGCTCAACGACGCTGGCGACTCGCAGCTAGGCCCGGACCTGAACCTGCCTCACAGTCCGACGGAATACTTTGCTCCCGGCTATCTGAAGCGTTACCTGCGCGACCCGCAGAGCCTGCGTCACTGGCCCCAGGCAAAGATGCCCGCCATCTCGCCAGAGGTTCTGTCGGATGAAGAGCTGGAGCAGATCATCAGTTATTTGCAGCATATGGCGCAGCGTAGAGGTCGTTGAGATAGAGGCCATTGAGACTTTCGCGGTTGAAACCGCTCCCACGGAGCGATTTCATTGGCGAAAGGCTTACTGGTGCTGTACCTGAACCTGAGGCTGGACGGACACCTTGGCATGCATCTGCTCGTAACCGCCGCCACGGCGCATGCCGCGCACCGGGCAGGCATCCAGATAATCCAGCCCCACGGCCAGTTTCAGGTGGCGCGCAGGAATGGAAAGCTGGTTGGTGACATCGAAGCTGTACCAGCCATCGTCGATCCAGGCTTCGGCCCAGGCATGACTGGACAGATGATCACTGCCATCGCTGTAGAGGTAGCCAGAAACATACCGCGCCGGCACACCCAGGCTGCGGGCGCAGGCCAGGAAGGCATGGGTGTGGTCCTGGCAGACACCTGAACGACCGGCGAACGCCTCGGTCGCACGGGTATCGACTTCCGTTGCGCCCGGCGTGTAAACGATGTGCTGATTCAGCGCCTGCATCAAGTCGATCAAGCCGGTGCGATCCGTGCGCTTGTGGCTCTCTTTGACAGCAAACGCACGCATGGCATCGTCGGCTTCGGTCAGCCGGGTGAAACGCAGGAACGGCAACGCCGACTGGCTTTCGTGCTCGGCCTCACGGGTTTCGTCGATTTCGACCTGACCCCGGGCACCGATGATGATCGCCTCATGGGGTTCGTCCAGCGTCAGGACGTGCAGGATATTGCCGAACGGATCGATCTGCGCGCGCACCGGGCGCGGCAGGTTCAATTGCCAGCTCAGCACCTGCTGACGCTCGCTGTCATGGGGCGTCAGACGCAAATACTGGATACTGGCGCGCACCTGATCTTCGTAGTGATAGGTGGTTTCGTGACTGATCGAGAGTCTCATGCAGCCTCCAGGTATGAAGTGTGGATAGCGTCACCCAGTTGGGCCAGCAAAGGAATGAATTCGTTCAACCATTCGTGCAGCCCCTCCTCCAGGATCTCGTCGATACCGGTGTAGCGCAGACGTGCATCCATTTCTGCGGCCATGCGCTGCGCCGGGCGTCCGTTGGCACCGGGCAGGATGGAAAGGATCTGGTCCAGCTCTTCCAGGCAGGCCCGCAGCGAACGCGGAATGTCGGCACGCAGCAACAGGAGTTCGGCCACATGGCGCGCACCCGGCGCATCGCGGTACAGCTCGGTATACGCCTCGAAGGACGACAAGGCACGCAGCAACGCACTCCACTGGTAGTAACCGGCCGCTGAATTGTCCGCCGCCGCGTTGGCCTGCGGCCCGCGCAGTTCAAGCATTTCATAGCGCGCATCGAGCATGCGCAGGGTGTTGTCGGCCCGTTCGATGAAGGTGCCCAGGCGAATGAAGCGGAACGCATCGTTACGCATGATGGTGCCGTAGGTCGCCCCCCGGAACAGGTGGGAACGCTCCTTGACCCACTCACAGAAATGGCTCATGCCATAGCGCGCCAGACCCTGTTCGGCGATCCCGCGAATTTCCAGCCAGGTGGAGTTGATGTTCTCCCACATGTCAGCAGTGATCCGGCCCCGTACCGCATGGGCACTGGCCCGTGCGGCGCCCAGACAACTGTAGATACTGGCCGGGTTGCCCGCATCCAGAGCAAAGAAATGCAGCATGCGTTCGGCATGCAAGGCACCGTGACGCTCCACATAGGCGTCCAGGGTTCCGGTAATCAGCAGCGGCATGGCAATTTCATCCAGCCCGCCGCGCCCGTCCTGGGGCATCAATGACAGCGAATAACTCACGTCCATCATCCGGGCGAGGTTCTCCGCTCGCTCCAGGTAACGTGACATCCAGAAAAGATCCGAGGCAGTTCGACTTAACATTGGCAGGTATCCTTAATCCTCGACCACCCAGGTGTCCTTGGTTCCACCGCCTTGAGACGAGTTCACCACCAGCGAGCCTTCGCGCAACGCGACTCGGGTGAGCCCGCCAGGCACGACGCGGGTTTCGCGGCCGGAAAGGACAAAGGGGCGCAAGTCGATATGTCGCGGTGCGATGCCGTTCTCGACGAAGGTCGGACAGGTCGACAGGGACAAGGTCGGTTGGGCGATATAAGCGTGTGGCTTGGCTTTGAGGCGAGCACGGAAAGCTTCGATTTCGGCAGCGGTTGCAGCCGGCCCGACGAGCATTCCGTAGCCGCCGGAACCCTGGGTTTCCTTGACGACCAGATCCCCCAGATTCGCCAGCACATGGGACAGCTCTTCGGGTTTACGGCACTGCCAGGTTGGCACGTTCCTCAGGATCGGCTCTTCGTCCAGGTAGAAACGGATCATGTCCGTGACGTAGGGATAAATCGACTTGTCGTCCGCCACCCCTGTACCAATGGCGTTGGCCAGCACCACATTACCGGAGCGATAGGCCGACAGCAGCCCTGGAACACCAAGCATCGATTCGGGATTGAACGCCAGCGGATCGAGGAAGGCATCGTCCAGACGACGGTAGATCACATCGACCGCTTTCGGGCCGTCAGTGGTGCGCATGAAGACGCGGTCATCGCGAACGAACAGGTCAGCCCCTTCCACCAGTTCGACACCCATCTCGCGCGCCAGAAAGGCATGCTCGAAGAAGGCACTGTTGAAGCGCCCCGGCGTCAGGACCACAACGCTTGGGTTGTCCAGAGGGCTTGAGCTCTTGAGCGTGTCGAGCAGCAGGTTCGGATAATGATCGATCGGAGCAATGCGTTGCGCAGCGAACAGTTCCGGGAACAGGCGCATCATCATCTTGCGGTCTTCGAGCATGTAGCTCACGCCGCTGGGAGTACGCAGGTTGTCTTCAAGCACGTAATACGTGCCATCGCCATCGCGCACCAGATCGACCCCGGAGATATGCGAATACAGGTCGCGATGCAGGTTCAGGCCCTGCATTGCCAGCTGGTATTGCTCGTTGGCCAGCACTTGCTCGGCAGGAATGATGCCCGCCTTGATGATCCGTTGATCGTGGTACAGATCGGCCAGGAACATGTTCAGCGCCTTGACCCGCTGAATGCAGCCCCGCTCCACGATTCGCCATTCACTGGCCGGAATGCTGCGCGGGATCGTATCGAAAGGGATCAGCCTTTCGGTCCCCTGTTCGTCACCATAGAGCGTGAACGTGATCCCGGCGCGATGAAACAATAAATCGGCTTCACGCCTGCGCTGAGCCAGCAGCTCAGGGGGCGTATCACCCAACCATCGGGCAAACTCCCGATAATGCGGGCGGACCTGGCCGCCAGCGTCGTACATCTCGTCATAAAAGGTGCGGATCATGCCGTACTCCTTGTCACCATGGACCCCAAGGCCTTCGCAAGGCCCGTGCCATCGGCATAAACGCTTTGATATCAACAAGTTATGTAAATCAAAGACATCCAGCGCACCATTCCTGTGCAATAAACGACTTAGCAAATTCTCCTACGCTTCATTCAGAAGCGTCGCTCAATCGCAAAACCTATCACCAGCATAGTCAGAGTTGATTTCATGGTTGGATATTAGTTCGCCATAATCGGCCCCAAGCGAAGCAACACTGGCCTGAACCTCTGGTTCGACTTTTTCAGGATGTACCGCGACCTCACGCTTTTCCTCACAGAAATTCCCTTTGAGCCACTCCAACGAGTGGCTTTTTTTTGGGTCACGGAATTTCGGAACGACAAAAATTGACCATATTGTTGCCGGACAAGGAGTTGAAAACGTTACGAACCGGAAGGAAAAGAATGCGCAGAAACACGACCGGCCAATCCGGAAAATATCCGCAATTGGCCGGCAATGGTTTTATCGAAGTGGTTCAAGCGTGTAGTCGTCTGATCTCTGCCGTGACGCCCCAGCCTTCGACCTCCCCATCCAGCGGTGAGATCATGCTCTGGAAATCCTGCTCGAAATCTCCGATACCGTCATAGGTGGCATACATCACCTTGCTCAACTGCAGGTGCCACGCACCGTCGTCACGCACGTTGATCTGTGTATTGATGGATTCACCACGAAATTGCCCTGCTGCCTGCCGTGCCCGTTCCTCATCCGGGAATACGGCATAAAACTCGATGGGATAGCTCCGTGCAAAATCAAAACCGCCTTCTTTCATGCGGCGCAGTACATGACTGCTGATGTCCTCTTGATAGGCTGTGCTCATGAAACGTCCTCCTATGCAACGATAGATAGAGTTTCAACTCTTCCAGAACAACCACCGGGCGGCGGCCGTCACACAACAGTTAATCCGAAGTGGGGAATCAAGCATGAAGCTGACCAAACCGGGTCTATAAACCCCGGTGTTAGACATGTGGAGGCCGACGTGTCGGCCTCGCTTGCAGAGTAGACCCATCCCTGGCCATATGCCAAGTCTCTGGACCACAAGTCTTTTCAGACTCGTGAATCACGTGACTTCTGTGATGGAGATGATCTGCACACTGTTATGGTCCTTGAGTGTCTTGACGGTGGGCTCCTCCGTTCGCCCTTCCAGATCGTTGAGATTCAGTTCACCCGTGACCGGGAACAGAATCGGACGCAGGAGACGTGCCGCAACCTCCTCGCTCGGGCGCTCAAGAGAATCAACATCATGACGCTGTTGAACACCATCCTTGTCGAGATACGAAATGGCCCACTGTTTCATCGATGCCTCCAGAAACAGGCCAGAACGCTGGCCTACAGTGATCTGGACCTGTTGATACCGGCATTCGTTCCAGAAAAGAAAAAGGCCCTCGCAATCGATGCCGAGGGCCTTTGCCAACCGTACGAAACGATCAGTTAGGGTTCTTGCTGGCCTCTACCCCGGCCGTGTTATCCAGAAGGCTCTTGGTGGCGGTCTGCAGGAAGCTTTCCAGCTTCTGCTTGAGCTCGGCCGTGTCTGGTGCATCGGGAACCAGTTCCGCATGCGGGTTGGCACCCAGGGTATAGGTCATCACCTTGGCAGGCATTTCCGTCGGTTCGATCAGGATGCGGTTGCCGTGAATGATGGCCACCACCTGCTCGCTGCCCGATGGCTTGATCACGCCGAAGCCCTTGTCGCCCTTGGGCAGGTTGAGCAGGTCACGGCCCCAGCACTGGTTACGGGTTTCACCGCCCAGACGCCCCATGATGGTCGGCACCACATCGACCTGTGTGCCCACGATACTGCTGCGCTGGCCGAACTTTTCCTGCACACCCGGCCCGATCAACAGCAGAGGCACGTTGAAACGACCCAGGTCCATTTCCGTCAATTGCTGCTTGTTGCCGAAACCATGGTCACCCAGCACGACGAACAGGGTGTTCTTGTAGTAAGGCTCTTTCTTGGCCTTCTCGAAGAATTGACCCAGCGCCCAGTCGGAATAACGCATGGCGGTCAAATGCTCGTCCAGCGTACCGTGCCCCGTGACGCGCTCGACCGGCAGGTTTTCCGGCAAGGCATAAGGCGTGTGGTTGGACAGGGTTTGCAGCAAGGCATAGAACGGCTTGCCATTCTGGCGGGCCTTCAGCTCTTCTGCGCCACGGTCGAACATGTCCTGGTCGGACACGCCCCAGGTCGGATCGGAGAACACCGGATTGACGAAGTCCTCACGGCCAACGAAGTTGGTCATGCCCTGGTTGCTGAAGAAACCCGACTGGTTGTCCCAGGCAAAGTTGCCGTTGTAGACATAGACATCATCGTAGTTACGACCGGCACTCAGCAGTTGCGGCAAGCCCGACAACTTGTGGCTGCCTTCGGGGGTCTGCATCAGGTACTCGAAGCCCGGCAGGTTCGGGAAACAGGCCATGGTGGCGAACATGCCCTGATGGGTATGGGTGCCGTTGGAGAAGAAGCGATCGAACAGCAGGCCTTCCTTGGACAGTTTGTCGAAGTATGGCGTGATGTTGGATTCGTCACCCAGAGCGCCCACCGAGTGACCGGCGAAGCTTTCCATCAGAATCACGACCACATTGCGAATCGGCAGCGTGTTCTCCACCGGAGGCGTGAAGTCCCGGCGCACGGCGGCAGTATTCGGATCGATCAACCGGTCATTACGGGTCAGCAGCATGTCGCGCACGACCTGCTGCGCCTGATCCTGAGGCAGGGTCGCTTTCCAGATATTGTCACGGTCTTCGGACATGCGGCTTTTCGCAGCGGTCACCAGCGTCAATGTGCCGTTCAGGCCCAGCTGGTTGGCGAAATTCGAGTCGGTGGTGTAAGCATCGCCCCAACGCAGCGGCGGGCCCTGACGCAAGGTGCCGCGAGCGGAAATGACCGCGATGACCAGCACGATGAAGAAGATGCCAACGCGCATGTACCAGGGGGCGATCGAACGATTGCTGCTGCCACCGGCACTGGATTGACGCGGACGGGTGACACGGTCAATGCCCTTGAACACCAGACTCAGCAGCCAGGTGACCAATGCCCACGCCAACAGGTAGCGCACCACCGGGAAACCGTACCAGAGCATGCTCAGGACCGTCTTGGGATCTTCCTTGATGTACTGGAACACCAGGCCATTGAGGCGCTGGTGGAATTCCCGGTAGAAGTCCATCTCGATCAGGCCAAGGAACAGCGTGATGCTGCCGACCAGCGTCAGCCAGAACCGGAAGAAGCCTCGTGCCGACATGGCCCTGGCGCTGAACAGCGACAGCATCAGGGGAATGAGCAGATAGATCGTCAGGCGCAGGTCGAAGCGCATGCCGTTGAACAGCGCTTCGATAAAGGTCGATGCCGGCGTACTGCCAATCATTTCACGGTTGTAGACCAGCAAACCGATACGCAACAGGGTGTACATCACCATCAGGGCCAGGCCGCTGAGCAGTATGTAAGCCAGATGTGATTTGACGTTGGGGGGTTGCAGGCGGGACAAGGCTTGCCGATGAATCTGGGCGTCCGTATTGGCCATGTTTATCAGGATCCGGTGGATTCAAGGATTGAGTTCAAAGATGCGAAACCTGCCGACCTGAGACCGGAGGCAGCGCGCGAAGCGGCTGATAGTACGTGATTACCATCTTTTTAGCGCTGGCAGGGGTTGACCCTGAGCGAGCGCGCGACATTCTGGGCAAGGGGGTGTGAAAAATTTGTCGTACGACGGGGAGGCAACGCCTGCAATCATTGCGATGCAGGCGTAACCCGGGCTGGCACAGACAACGCCTGCGCCCTGCTCAAACCTCAGTCATTGCTGGGTTTGTTCACCGCTTGCAGCACGTACTGCGGCAAGGCAAAGGCACCGATGTGGATTTCCGGGTTGTAATAACGAGTAACAATGCCGCTGCCGGCAAAGCGCTGACGCAGGGTTTCCAGCGGCAACTTGCGATAGGCCGTGTTGGTGGAACCCCAGGCAAAGGTCATTGCACCGCCGATGTAGGTCGGAACGGCCGCCTGATAGAAGTGCCAGTCCGCGAACAGGCCGTTCATGCGCCCGGCAGTGGTCTGTACGCCGCTCAACTGCATGAAAGGCGTGCCATTCTGAGTGACCAGAATGCCGTCGTCGTTCAGGCAACGGTGGCAGGCCTGGTAGAAGTTCTCCGAGAACAGGACTTCACCCGGACCGATCGGGTCGGTGGAGTCGGAAATGATCACGTCGAACTTCTCCTCGGTGGTCGCGACGAAACGCATGCCGTCATCGATCACCAGGTTCAGGCGCGGGTCCTCGAAAGCACCGCTGGAGTGATTCGGCAGGAATTCCTTGCACATCTCGACCACGGTGGCATCGATCTCGACCATGGTGATGTGCTCGACACTTCTGTGCTTGGCGACTTCACGCAGCATGCCGCCGTCACCGCCGCCGATGATCAGTACGCGCCGGGCAGCGCCGTGCGCCAGAATCGGTACGTGAGTCAGCATTTCGTGGTAGATGAACTCATCGGCCTCGGTGGTCTGGATCACACCATCCAGCGCCATCACGCGGCCCATGCGCGGGTTCTGGAAAATCACCAGATGCTGATGCTCGGTACGGACTTCATGCAGCATCTTTTCCATACGAAAGCGCTGGCCATAGCCTTCGTATAACGTTTCCTGATAATCGCTCATGGGTAAGCTCCCGATAAATACTGATGACAGGACGGCCGACCGCCCACAAGAAAGGCGCGCATTCTACGTTGCGAACGATGACAGGTCGAACCTCTACCGCGGATAAATCGATTCCCGTGGGCTTTTTCAGATCCGCACATTGCCTCGCGGCCCGACAATCGCCCAGATAATCAGCCCCAGTACGGGGAGCAGCAGGATCAGCAGTATCCACAGGACTTTCGCCCCGACCCCGGCACCGCTTTTCAGTACGTTGAGGATGGCCCAGATATCCAGAGCCAGAATGACCAAGCCGACAAGGCTATTGAACGTGGAACCCATGACATTTTTCCCGATGGATTAATGACGTTATAGAGAATAGTCGGCCCCATTGAACCAACGGCAGGTTTTCAGGCTCGGAAATTGAGTTCACTATTCCTCGAACCCTTGTTTTCAGGCAGGTCATCCTTCATGCAGACACCTTTGCAACCCCGGACGCTATGGGCAACATGGTCGGCTCAGGTCCAGACCAGCCCACTGGTGAGTCTGGGATTCTTTCTGGCACTGATCATCATTCTTGGCCTGGGGGCCGCCAGTCTTTATAACGCCTTCTTCGGAACCAACCAGAGCAATCTGAACCATGCCTTGATCGGCGGCACCGCCGGTTTCGGGGCGACTGCGCTGGGGGCCGTCATGGCCGTCGCGTTTCGCAATATCAGCCAGCGCACCCAGGACATCATGCTCGGTTTCGCGGCCGGGATGATGCTGGCCGCCAGTTCCTTTTCCCTGATCCTGCCGGGGCTGGCGGCGGCCCGTGACATCACCGGCAGCGGCCCGTTCGCGGCAGCCACGGTCGTGACCGGGCTGGGTCTTGGCGTTCTGTTGATGCTTGGCCTGGACCGATTCACGCCACATGAACACGAAAGCGTCGGCCGCCAGGGACCGCATGCCGACCGCATCAACCGGGTCTGGCTGTTCGTGCTTGCCATCACCCTGCACAACCTGCCCGAAGGCATGGCCATTGGCGTCAGTTTTGCCGGTGGCGACCTGAACGTCGGCCTGCCGCTGACCACCGCCATTGCGATTCAGGACATTCCGGAAGGCCTGGCCATTGCCCTCGCCTTGCGGGCCACCGGCCTGTCGCCGTTCAAGGCCATGCTCGTGGCGATTGGCTCGGGTCTGATGGAACCCCTGGGTTCGATGGTGGGCCTGGGGATTTCCAGCGGCTTCGCGATTGCCTACCCACTCAGTCTGGGGCTGGCTGCCGGAGCCATGATTTTCGTGGTGTCCCACGAAGTCATCCCCGAAACCCATCGCAACGGTCACCAGACGCCCGCAACGCTGGGCCTGATGCTGGGCTTCGGGGTGATGATGTTTCTGGATACGGCGCTGGGTTAGCCCTTCAACGCCTTCAATGCCGGTGCGGCATGGATGCCCACCTTTTCGGCCAGTTCCAGCACTCGCGCTTCATCACAGCCGTAGACCAGCACGGCCTGCAATTCGTCATCCAGCGGCTGGCTCAGGTTCATGAGCACATAACCGCCCATTTCCTTGTTCATGCTGCTCAACTGAATCTGGATACGGTTGAGCGCTGTCAGCGCCTCGACCTTGGCCAACTGTTTAGGCTTGATATTGAAAGCCACGTCCTTGCCGAACGACTGGACGATCTGCTCGAAGAGGTCCATGTAGGTGTCCGCCTGGAACAGCACGGTTTCCGGCAGGCTGCCGATCACGACCCACTCCCCCAGAGGGATTGGAAAGGTGTCGTCGTAATTGATATCGGGATTGGCCGCCAGAAACGCTTCGGGGTCGGCATAGGCCTGGGCGGCTTCGTCGGCGATGCGTGCAATCTCGTCATCCCCCATGCAACCCGAACTGATTTTGCCGATGAACTCAATGAGGGTGTCTTTCATGGGGGGATTCCTGAATGGAGAGCAAAAAACGAGGCGCGAAGGATAGCGGGAAACGCTGCGCACCTCTATCGATTCAGGATTTGATCGCTCAAACGCCAAGCCTGCTCAGTTGTGCGGCGGTCTCGGCAGCGCCCATGGCCTGCGCCGCCCCCAGCGCACTGACGCCCTTGGCATCGCGAGCATGCGGGTTGGCCCCCTGTTCGATCAGGTAATCCACGATTTCCGTGCGGTTGAACATGGCCGCCATCATCAAGGCCGTGCGCCCGTCCACGGAAGCCCCTTCCACATCCGCTCCCGACTCCACAAGCAGCCTGACCACTGCCAGATCGCCCTTGAATGCCGCCCCGGCAATCGGGCTCTGACCATTGTCGTTGCGGATTTCCGGATCGGCCTTGTGGTCAAGCAGCACCTGGACGGCGTCCTGATGGCCGTAATAGCTGGCCAGCATCAATAAGGTATCGCCCTTGTGATTGCGCAGATTGGCAGGCAGACCTTTTTCCAGCAGCCGGTTCAACATGACGGCATCTCCCTGACGCGCCACCTCGAACACCTGTTCGGCGAACTCGGCGGCTTCGTCGGCAGTCATGGATTTCGGCTCATTGATCGTTGAATCGGTCATACGTCACTCCTTGGCGCAAAGGCATGATTTTCACTTGTGGCAGTAAGCACTCTGAACGCAAGTCTTGCCATAGGTGCCTTCAGGGTCAAGCTATGCGCCCGATAGGAAAATATTCCACCTCCTTTTCACGCCTTGCCGCCCCCCCATAACCAGCAAAATGCAGGATGCACGATGACCTGTCATGCAAAATGCACGAAAGATGAAAATCATCATATTCACAACATATTGATTTATAAGGATTTTATTTGAAAACCATGATGGCATGGACACTGCAATAGTCCTTCCAAGCTTGTTATCCCATGAGCCATGGAGCCGCTAGACATGTCTTTCATCCAAGAAAAATTTGCGTCCGTCTTTTCCAACTACTCCGTTACCACCCAGCCTCGTCCGGATGGTGGCGTCCTGCTCTCATTGCGAGATTCCGAAGGCAAACAGATTCGTCGTTCCATTTCCTATGCACAGCTGCACACACCCGTGCAGCTTGAATGGGTGATCAGTGCCATTCGTCGCGACCTGGCCGCCCAGGCCAGTGAGCTGCCTGCCATTTCCATGCTGCAAAGCCAGCATCGCTTTGACTTGCCGACCTATCACACCCGTTGATCGATCGTGCCGCCGATCACGGTCGGCGGCAAACGACCCTGTTTTACCTGATCAGACCACGACACAACGCTTCCCCTACCGCTTGCGCCCGATTGGCAACGCCGAGTTTCCCGTAGATCATCTTGAAGTGGTATTTGACCGTGGCTTCGGAGACCTCGCGAATCGAGGCAATTTCCCAGGCAGTCTTGCCATCTCGTGCCCACTGCAATATTTCCAGCTCCTTGCCCGTCAGACCATGGGACCGGAACGTCGTGCCCCTGCCGACCATGTGCAGCACGGGTACCAGGCTGCTCAACAGGTAACGGTCATCGGTGGTGGCATTGCGCTGCATTGCGCTCAAGGTACAGACCGAAGTCACGCCACGAATGCCCCGGCACTGACTGGAATATCCGTAAGACAAGGCAGGCATGAGTCGGCATGCCTCAACGGCCGAGTCATAGCCATCGGGCGCCTGGTATTGCTTGAACGCTTCTCGCCAGTCCAGAAAACCCAGGGTATTGCGATAGCTGCGAATGACCGGGTCCTCCGTTATCAGTCGGCGACTCCGATAGATATCCCCCCAGACGTCCTCCACATTGGAGGTAATGAACGTCAACAGTGACGGCCCCTTGAACTGATAGAACATCGCACGTTCACACCGGCACTCGCGCCTGAGCCACTGGAGTGCATTTTCGATAGCGACCTGCCCATCGACCTCGGTAACACTGTTCACCATCTGCTGTATCAATAAACCCATCGTTGTATTTACTGTCCTTGCACTGCACATCTTCGGCCGCTCCTGTTTCATTCCCCCTGTAGGCACAGCTGATTCTTTTTGATTATCAGAGGGTGCTGACGGCCTGAACTTACACGAATAAAAACGTTTAAAAACGCGCGTTCAAACAAACAGGATTTATGTACAAGCAGACAGGCACGGGCCTACTTGAAAGCCGGATAGCGCTGACAGAAATACAAAAAGACAGGAGCGAATTCATTCATGAAGAGAGCATCCGCAAGGTATTCAGCGGCAGGAGTGCAGTCTTCGCGAATGAATTCGCTCCTACGGGGAAGGTTAAAATTTTTCGGGGGCTATGACGGCAAAGCTGGCCACGCACTCATGCCCTGGCAATTCACCACCGGCACGTACCAGACCGCATGTGGCCATGCCTGCCGCCTGGGCGGCATCGAGCTCTTCAACGATATCCGACAGGAACAGAATCTCTTCGGCCGGACGGCCAATCGCAGCGGTAATCGTGCGATAGGATTGCGCTTCGCGCTTGGGCCCGGAGGTGGTGTCGAAATAACCACGGAACAGCCCGGACAGATCGCCCGCCTCCGAGCAACCGAAAATCAGTTGCTGAGCCTGGATCGAACCGGAGGAATAAACGTAAAGTTCATAGCCTTCCTGATGCCAGCGTTTGAGCGCCTCGACCGCATCGGGGTAGACATGCCCCTTGAGTTGTCCCGCGTTGTAGCCCTGCTCCCAGACCATGCCTTGCAAGGCCTTGAGTGGTGTCGCCTTGCGGTCCTGGGCAATCCACTCCAGCAGAATGGCAATGACCCGCTCGACATCGGCGTCAGGTTCGTGGCTCTCAAGACGCACGGCCTGCAATTGAGCGGCGACGGCTGGCTGTTCGGCATGCTGACGAACAAAGTCAGGCAAGTGCTTTGCCGCGAACGGAAACAGCACATCGAATACAAAGCTCACTGCACTCGTGGTGCCTTCGATATCCGTAAGGATGGCTTTGATGGACATCAGGGGTGGGCTCCTGGATAAAAATGACAGACGAACTCCTACACCGTAGGAGCGAATTCATTCGCGAAAAGAATCAATCATCCAGCCGTGGAAAACGACCGGCGATATCTTCTCCCGTGAAATTCGCCACCCAGCCTTCCGGGTTGTTGAACAGGCGAATGGCAACGAAATGCGGATTTTCGCCCATGTCGAACCAGTGCCGTGTGCCGGCCGGCACCGAGATCAGGTCGTTCTTTTCACACAGCACGGCATAGACGTAATCGTCGATATGCAGGGTGAACAGGCCACGACCGGCGACGAAGAAACGCACTTCGTCTTCACCATGGCGATGCTCTTCGAGGAACTTGGCCCGCAGCTCGGCCTTTTGCGGATGATCGCTGCTGAGGCTGACCACATCGACGGTGATATAGCCATGCTCGGTCATCAGCTTGTCGATCTGAGTGCGGTAGGCACTGATCACTTCTTCCTGACTGGCGCCCGGTGTAATCGGCGCAGACGCCTGCCAGCGATCAAAGGCGACACCGTGCTCGGCCAGGGTCGAAGCGATATCTTCCGGGTGAGTCAGTACCTTGTTGGGCACATCGGGGCTGGAAACGTGATAGACGGACAGGCAGCTCATGGCAAATTCCTCGGCTGGAAACACACCCCCCGGCTTTTACAGGCCGTTCAGGCAGGGTTCCCTGATTAACGGTTAAAGGTCAACGATTCAAGACCGTGCGCATTTTCAGCTCACACTCGAACAGAAACTCGAACGCCTCGATCTGACGCAGCGCATCTTTCATCTTCGCGCCCCAGGTATACAGGCCATGCCCGCGAATCAGATAGCCGGCGCAGTCAGGATGAGCATCCAGCCAAGGCTGCACTTTCGACGCCAGACGGGCAATATCCTGATCGTTATCGAAAATCGGCACCACGACCCGGGACTCATGGGTGACCACGCCATTGAAAGCCTTTTGCAACTCGTAATCTTCAAACACCAGATGATCGGCGTCGGTCAGACGAGACAGCACGGTCGCATTGACCGAGTGCGTGTGCAGTACAGCCCCCACTTCCGGCTTGCAGCTGTAAAGCTGGGTATGCAGAAGGGTTTCGGCGGAAGGTTTCTTGCCCGGTTCCAGGCTGTTGCCGGCAAGGTCGGTGGCCAGCACATCGTCGATGCCCAGTTGCCCCTTGTGCTTGCCTGAAACCGTCAGCAGCGCTTCGGTCGCGGACAGGCGTACGGAATAGTTGCTGCTGGTGGCAGGCGACCAGCCCCGCCCATACAGGAATCGCCCGGCTTCGATGATTTCCAGGCTGAGTTGTTCGCGGGTCATATCCCCTCCTCTTTCTTGGGTGTAGCAATCATGACGGCTGCGACGAATGCCGCAAGGCTGGCGATGGCGAAGGTCCAGAACGGCCCGAGCACATTCCAGCTGTAGCCGGAGTACAACGCCCCCAGGGCACCGCCCACACCGGACAAGGCGGAATATAACGCCTGCCCCTGCCCTTGCTGGCGCGAACCGAAGCTACGTTGCACGAAATGGATGGCAGCCGCGTGAAAGCTGCCGAAGGTCGCCGCGTGCATGAGCTGGATCGCCAGCAGCGCCAGAAGGTGTTCGGCAAAACTGCCCAGCAGCAACCAGCGCAGCGATGCCAGCAGGAAACTGGCCATCAATACCTGGCGCACGGAGAAGCGTTGCAGGATCCGGCTCATGCCCATGAACATCAGGATTTCAGCCACGACGCCGAGTGCCCACAGCACGCCGATCACTCCGCGGCTGTAGCCCAACTGCTCCAGATGCAGGGTCAGAAAGGTGTAATACGGCCCGTGGCTGAGTTGCATCAGGGCCACACAGGCATAGAAGACCAACACAGCGGGACGGGTCAGTTGCCTGAGAAAACCGCCGGAATCGTGTGCCAGGGTCGAAACCACCGGCTGTGCATTGGGCACCCACCAGCTGCTGATCAGGATGCCGACCAGAATGACCAGCAACACCTGAGGAAACCAGTCCATGCTGAACCACTCGAACACCGCCCCCAGCATCACCACCGCCAGAATGAAACCGATGGAGCCCCACAGCCGGACCTGACTGTAGCGCGCGGGCTGTTCGCGCAGGTGCGCCAGGGTGATGACCTCGAACTGCGGCAGGATGGCGTGCCAGAAGAACGAATACAGCGCCATGACCATCGCCAGCCAGACATAGCTCTTGTCCAGCAGGATCAGGGAGAAGGTCAACAGGGCGCAGACGGCACCAAAACGCACGATCGACAAACGCCGGCCCGTGTGGTCCCCCAGCCAGCCCCACAGATTGGGCGCGATGCAGCGCATCAGCATCGGGATGGCCACCAGCTCGCCAATCCGCGCACTGGAGAACCCCAGGTGATGGAAATACAGGGCCAGAAAGGGCGCGATCGAACCCAGCATGGCGAAGTAGAAGATGTAGAAGCTGGACAGTCGCCAGTAAGGCAACTGCCCGGCAGGCAGTGGCGCCACGTCAGTCATCCATAACCGGAGCGCCGCCGCTCATTACAGCTGACCCAATACAGGCGTATTGACGCTTACGTCGGCGTTCTGCCCACGGTGACGCAACAGATGATCCAGCAGCACGATCGCCATCATGGCCTCGGCAATCGGTGTGGCGCGAATGCCGACACACGGGTCATGACGGCCCTTGGTGATGACCTCAACCGGATTGCCATCGACATCGATCGAGCGGCCCGGTGTGGTGATGCTGGACGTCGGCTTGAGTGCCAGATGCGCCACGATCGGCTGCCCGGACGAAATGCCGCCCAGAATGCCGCCCGACTGATTGGACAGGAAACCTTCCGGCGTCAGTTCATCGCGATGTTCGGTACCGCGCTGGGCAACGCACTCGAAACCGGCGCCGATCTCGACGCCCTTGACCGCGTTGATGCTCATCAGCGCATGGGCCAGGTCGGCATCCAGACGGTCGAAGATCGGCTCGCCCAGACCCGGCTTCACGCCCTCGGCCACGACGGTGATCCTTGCGCCCACCGAGTCCTGGTCGCGGCGAAGCTGGTCCATGTAGGCTTCCAGCTCTGGCACCTTGTCCGGGTCCGGGCAGAAGAAGGCGTTTTCTTCGACCGAATCCCAGGTCTTGAACGGAATCTGGATCGGGCCCAGCTGACTCATGTAGCCACGAATGACAATGCCCTGGGTCGCCAGGTACTTCTTGGCGATAGCGCCTGCCGCCACCCGCATGGCCGTTTCGCGTGCCGAACTGCGGCCACCACCGCGGTAGTCGCGGATACCGTACTTGTGGTGGTAGGTGTAATCGGCGTGAGCCGGGCGGAACAGGTCCTTGATCGCAGAGTAGTCCTTGGACTTCTGGTCGGTATTGCGGATCAGCAGGCCGATGGACGCGCCCGTGGTCTTGCCCTCGAACACACCCGACAGGATCTCGACCTCGTCGGCCTCCTGACGCTGGGTGGTGTGGCGGCTGGTGCCGGGCTTGCGGCGATCCAGGTCACGTTGCAGGTCTTCCAGAGACAGCTCGAACCCCGGTGGACAGCCATCGACGATAGCGACCAGCGCCGGGCCGTGGCTTTCGCCGGCGGTGGTGACAGTGAACAGCTTGCCGAAAGTGTTGCCGGACATGCGGGCGCTCCGAAAAATCAGATCAAATGAATCAAGCGCGCCAGTATACGCAGGCTGGCCGCACAGTTCATCCTCGAACCTTATGCAACCGCACGCGTCAAAGCGAAACCTGAACCAATGATGGCATTACGATGCGACCTGGCATTTCCCCGATTCGAGCCGTGAACGCCCTGCGTTTAATGCTTCTGGCCCTGTGCATGCTGACGGGTATGGCCCATGCCGCGCCTTCTGGCATTGTGCAGCGGCCGATCAGCGTAGACACCGGCAGTGGCACGTTGTCTGGCACCCTTCTGCTTCCCAGATCCGAGAAACCTGTGCCCGTGGTGCTGATCATTGCAGGCTCGGGCCCGACCGACCGTGATGGCAACAACCCCGAAGGTGGCCGAAACGACAGCATGAAACGCCTGGCCATCCTCCTGGCCAAACACAATATCGCCAGTGTCCGCTACGACAAGCGCGGCGTCGCTGCCAGCAAGGCCGCGACGCCGGATGAGCGCAACCTGAGCATTGAGGCCTATGTGGCCGATGTCCAGGCCTGGGCCTTGAAACTCAAGGCCAATCCTCGCCTTGGACCGCTGATTCTGCTGGGGCATAGCGAAGGCGCACTGGTTGCCTCGCTGGCCGCCGAGAAAGCCGGTGCCCGCGCCGTGATTTCCGTGGCGGGAACCGGTCGCCCGGTGGACCAGGTCTTGCGGGAGCAGTTTCGGGAACGCCTGCCAGCGGAACTGCTGCAACGCAGCAATCAGTTGCTCGATGAGCTGAAGGCCGGCAAGACCGACGACAAGGTACCGGCAGAACTTGAGGTCGTGTTCCGGCCCAGCGTCCAGCCCTACCTGATTTCGTTGTTTCGCCAGGACCCGGCCGCCGCGTTCGGTCGATTGAAGATGCCCGCCCTGATCATTCAGGGCCGCAACGACATTCAGGTCGGCGTGGATGATGCGCTGAGCCTGCAAAAAGCCAGGCCCGATGCCGAACTGGCGCTGATCGATGGCATGAATCACGTCCTTCGTATCGTGCCCGGTGATCTGGAAGCCCAGTTGAACTCGTACAAGAATCCGACATTACCGCTGGCAAGCGAACTTTCGGAGCGCATCCTGCACTTCATCGGTGCGTTACCGCCTGCATGAACGAAAGATTTGACGCCAGTAAAACCGACAGCCCTTTAGAGTTGGGAATTCCGGCCGATAGGGGGTTTGCTGGCATTGTGTTTGCTGCACAAGGCCATGGACAGGATCACCGTTAATGACTGACACACATACCATGACCGAAAAAGTCGAAGCCCCCGCCAAGACCGAAGTCGAGGCTGCGCCACCCCAGCCCTGGGAAGACGTGGTGCCCGAAAGCTTCCAGATGCTTCGCCTTTCTCCATTGCCAACCGACCGCGCCACTGGCGGTCGGCCGCTGCGTTTCGTGCAGTTTGGCCGGGCCGAGCGCCACAGCAAGGAATTGAGCCTGCTGCGTATCAATATCCAGCTGCCGGGTCAGCGGGTGCGCAAGGAGCAGAACAATCTGGATGTCTGGGTCGATCATCAGAAGCACATGGTGCGATTCGGCCCGGAGTCAGGCTTGCAGATCGAACCCTGGAACCGTGGCCTGGGCCGCTTCCTGATCGCCCACGCGGTGCATTGGGCTCAGAAGAAATGGTCGTCCTACAAGATTGAAGGCGTGCCACTGGCCAGCAAGGACGGTCTGAACGAAGACACTCGCCTGCGTCGCGATCACTTCCTGCGAACCCTGGGCTTTGAAGTCGTCTACGCCGATGCACAGCACATGAAAGGCAGCATCAAGGACGTTCACGTCGGCAATCTGCACAGCACCTGGAACAACGACAAGGTGCAGATCATCGAGATTCTCGAAGCTTCGCACATGCTGGAGAAGGCCGAGCAGAATCTGGCCGAGCAGGAAGTCGTGATTCGCGCCCATGAAGACCGGGTCAACAAGTACAAGCGCGAAGACAGCGGCTTGCGCTTCACCATCGCCTGTCTGGTGACCTTTGCCGTGTTCCAGGCCGGACTGCTGATCTGGATTGCCACCCACCGCTGAGCCTTACAAGAACATCTGTAGGAGCGAATTCATTCGCGAGAGGCCGTGAAGCTGAAAAAAATTTATCAACTTCAATGACGTCTCGCGAATGAATTCGCTCCTACCGTTTGCTAGATCCTGGAATCGAACAGCGCCTGATGCTCACGGCACTGCTCGGCAGTGAGCATGAACACGCCATGGCCGCCACGCTGGAAGTCCAGCCAGGCGAAGTCGACTTCCGGATACAGCGCCTGAACATGCACCTGGCTGTTGCCCACTTCGACGATCAACAAGCCTTTTTCGGTCAGGTGATCGGCCGCCTGGCTCAGCATGCGGCGCACCAGATTCAGGCCATCGCTGCCGCAGGCCAGCGCCAGTTCAGGCTCGTGCTGGAACTCGACGGGCATATCGGCGAAATCTTCGGCATCGACATAAGGCGGATTGGAAACGATCAGATCGAAACGCTGGCCCGGCAAGGCATCGAAGCCGTCGCCCTGCACGGTGTAGACACGCTCTTCCAGACCATGACGCTCGATATTCTGATTGGCAACCTCAAGGGCATCGAACGACAGATCGGCCAATACCACTTCGGCCTCGGGGAATTCGTCGGCACAGGCAATGCCGATGCAGCCCGAACCGGTGCACAGGTCCAGAATCCGCGCAGGCTCGGTGGCCAGCCAGGGTGCAAAACGGTCTTCGATCAGCTCGGCAATGGGTGAGCGCGGGATCAGGACACGGTCGTCGACAATGAACGACATGCCACAAAACCAGGCCTCCCCCAGCAGATAAGGGGTAGGCACGCGCTCATCGATACGGCGCTTGATCAGACGCTGCAATTCAGCGATTTCATCGACTTCCAGGCGGCAGTCCAGATAGCTGTCCGCGATTTCCCAGGGCAAGTGCAAGGCACCGAGTACCAGTTGTCGTGCCTCGTCCCAGGCATTGTCAGTGCCGTGCCCGAAAAAGACATCTTCCTCGTGAAACCGACTGACAGCCCAGCGGATATGGTCTCGCACGGAGAGCAAACGGGAAGTGATCATGAACAGGCTCCTGGGAAAACAATCTGGCAGGCCCGAAGTGTCCACCATTAACCGCCCTTCATCAAGGCAAACAGCCACCAGCCACTGCGACAAACTGCCCTGCAGCCCAGCAAAACCGGGGCCTGCAATTGTTCCGATTCACAGAAGCGCTCAGCCAGAGGAGAATGTCACAAAAGCCCCACCCGAAGGAGCCCTCTGAATGCCCTCTTTAAAGACCATGTTTCAACTCAGTGGCCGTGTCCATGCACAGGCCAGTCTGAGCAATGCCACGCTGATCATCATCGACGCTCAGAAGGAGTACCTCAGCGGTCCTCTGGCCCTGACAGGCATTCATGAAGCACTGGACAACATCGGTCAACTGGTGGCGAAGGCCCGTGCGGTCAAATGCCCTATCGTGCACGTGCGTCACCTCGGCACCGTGGGCGGTCTGTTCGATCCGCAAGGCGAACGGGGTCAACTGGTTCCCGAGCTGGTGCCTCAGGGAGACGAACACCTGGTCGAAAAACGCCTGCCCAATGCCTTCAACGGCACCGGCCTGCATGAGCTGCTGCAAAGCCTCGGGCATCTGGACCTGATCATCTGCGGTTTCATGAGCCATTCGAGCATCAGCACCACAGTCCGCGCGACCAAGGACTACGGCTATCGCTGCACCCTGGTCGACGATGCCTGCGCCACCCGCAACCTGCCCGGACCCAACGGTGTCGTCAGCGCACATGATGTGCACCGCACGGAAATGGCAATCATGGCGGATAACTTCGCGACACTGGCACTGACCAAGGACCTGATCTAGGTTCTGTACGAAAAGTTTTGAGACGAAGGTCAGGCAAGGCGAAAACGGTCGAGGAAGCGGAGTTTACGGGTTGTAAATGAGCATTCCGAGACCGTTTTCAACGCAGCATCACCGAGTATCAAGACATTTCGTACAAAACCTAGAGAGGCACCTGCGTAGTTGTGTACCCTCTCGCGCAACCGCCCATCCCTTTAATTTCTCTTTCCCCATCGAAACCGGGAACAACGCCCGGCTGTTCAGGTCAGAGCGCCGATAGCCCTCGAGGAAATCGGAATGAAAATATCTGACGGTTTCGATGCCCGCCGCCTGCGCCCCAAGGGGCCTGGCCATTGGGGCACACGTTTCGCGACAGCGATAGCCACTGTGCTGGTGACGACCGGTGTCTTGTTGATCATGGCCGGTGCCTCCGGCCTGATCGGGCATCCTGATGCCCTGGGCGATCTGGATGCCACGCCGACAGGTGCTGCCGTGATCGCCGCCCTAGGAATGTCCGTGCTGTACATCGGTATCAGGCTATGGCGGCGCTGCCGTCGGCACCGACGTCAGGCGAACGGATTGAGCCTGTCTGCACACCTGATGAAAAAACACGACTGACCATCCCGTCCGGCAGGGTTAAACTGGCCCTCTTCGCGGAGGCCCCATGCAAGACGACGATTTTTCCCTGTTCAGAAACGAGACGCGCGGCGTCAAACCCCTCAAGCACGAACACGCTGATGTCGGTAAACCGAAGACCGACCGCAAACTGCTGGCCAGATTGCGTCAGTCGGCAACGGTGCGCACCGACACGGTCACGGTGGACGGTCTATCGGATCAATTCGTGATCGACGTCGGCCCTGAAGACGTATTGAACTGGGCACGCGACGGTGTCCAGGAAGGCCAGATGCGCAAGCTCAAACTGGGCCAGATCAGCTTCGAGGGCAGCCTGGACCTGCACGGCATGAGTGTCGAAGTCGCCCGGGAAACCCTCTGGGAGTTCCTCGCCGAAGCCACGAAGCTGGAAATTCGCTGTGTGCGGGTCACGCACGGCAAGGCAGTGCGCCTGGACGGCAAGCGTCCGATGATCAAGAGCCACGTCAACACCTGGCTTCGCCAGCATGCTCAGGTATTGGGGTTCTGCTCGTGTCAGGCAAAACACGGGGGGGCGGGAGCGGTTTACGTGATGCTCAAGCGCACCATGATGGAAGGTCGCGACGAATGACGGAATCGGGCAGCCGCAAGGCTGCCCGACCAATGTCCTCAGCGCGGGCCGCCACCGGGGCCGAAGCCTTCAGGGCCGCCTGGACCACCGGGACCGCCACCGCCTTGATGATGCCCGCCACCGCCACCACCATGCCCGCCGCCAGGCCCCGGCCAGAACGGCCAGCAGCCGGAAACCGAAGACAGAACGACGACGAACATCGCTATTTTTGCTACTCGACTCAACATCCGGATTTACTCTCTCATGACGCCGTGATTGACGACTGATACCTGAGACAGCAGATAACGGCATAAGTGGGTAGCATTCGGGTAGCCAACAGGTAACAAACAGGATACAAGCAGATTTCCATATGCCGATTTGTGCAGCTGCCATACACCTGCATGCGCACGTAAGTTACTATGTGCGACTTGGCGACGGCCCTGCCCTCGCGTTTATCTAAACCCACACGGAAACACAGCCCTGTGACACTGGAACAGAATTACACCGCCATATTGGGTCAACTGGGCGAAGACGTTTCGCGCGAAGGTCTGCTGGACACGCCAAAGCGTGCAGCCAAAGCCATGAAGTACCTGTGCCGCGGTTATGAGCAGACCCTTGAAGAAGTGACCAACGGCGCGCTGTTCAGCTCCGATGCGAGTGAAATGGTGATGGTCAAGGACATCGAGTTGTACTCGCTGTGCGAACACCACCTGCTGCCGTTCATCGGCAAGGCTCACGTGGCCTACATCCCCAATGGCAAGGTGCTGGGCCTGTCGAAAGTCGCACGTATCGTCGACATGTTCGCCCGTCGCCTGCAGATCCAGGAAAACCTGAGCCGCCAGATCGCCGAAGCGATCCAGCAGGTTACCGGCGCCCTGGGCGTTGCGGTGGTCATCGAAGCCCAGCACATGTGCATGATGATGCGCGGTGTGGAAAAGCAGAACTCCTCGATGATCACTTCGGTGATGCTGGGCGAGTTCCGCGAGAACTCAGCGACCCGCAGCGAGTTTCTCAGCCTTATCAAATAAGGCACCTGGCCTGCGTCACAGGGTTTGCCCGTGACGCCGGTCCTGTACGACAAGAGGTATGACCGTGTTCATGAAAGCCCTGCGGGTTGGCCTCGGCCAGCTTGTGATACTCGTTGATTTCATCACCCGCCCGAGCAGGAAAAAGCGTGATCCACAGGCTCAGGCTGCCGTCGATCAATCGGCTCGCGACCTGACGCTGTATCAGTTCCACGCCTGCCCGTTCTGCGTGAAGACTCGCCGCACCCTGCGCCGCCTCAATGTTCCAGTCGCCCTGCGCGACGCGAAGAACAACGAGAACGACCGTCAGACGCTGCTCAATGAAGGCGGCAAGATCAAGGTTCCCTGCCTGCGTATCCAGGAAGGCGACAAGGTCACCTGGATGTATGAATCCGGGACCATCATCGATTACCTGAACCAGCGTTTCAGCGCTGTCTGATCCCAAGGGTCGCCCGCCTCAACGCGGGCAACCCTCCTCGCGACATTCCGCATACGCTTTCAACTGTTCGACCCGCACGCGGGTATGAGCAGCCAGGCACTGCGCCTGCGACAAGGGCCAGATGGAGCCTGAATCCTCGGCCTTGCCCACCTGATACAGACAATCGGCATCACGAAAGGCAATCCATGCGCGCTGCGCATCCTTGAGCGCCTGCTTTCGGGCAGGGGTTTTCAGCCAGTTCATCTGCGCCTTGTACTGCCGGTTCAGCTCGGCATCGAGAGCGGCCAGATCCTTGCCCGCACATTGATTCATACTGGCCTGATTGGCGTTGCAATCCTCTGCCTGCGCCGAACACCCCACGCCCAGGGCCATGACAGCCGCCAGGATCGCTATCGCCTCTCTCATGGGTTTTCTCCTCTTTGCAACTCAGCCGTGCCTGTCAGCCGGTCAGTCCAGCATGCCCACATAGCCAGGCTGCTCCTTGACCCGATCCAGCCACGCCAGAATGGCCGGGTATGGGGTCAGATCAAAACCGCCCTGATGCGCGACATGGGTATAGGCGTACAGGGCAATATCCGCGATGGAGAAGCTGTCGCCCACCAGAAACGGCGTGCGCTTGAGCTGCTGCTCCATGACCGCCAGCGCCCGATACCCTGATTTCTGCAAACCACGGTATTCCTGCAAACGCTCTTCGGGCAAGCCCAGGTAGAACTGGATAAAACGCGCTACCGCCAGTGCTGGCTCATGGCTGTATTGCTCGAAGAATTGCCACTGCAACACTTGTGTACGCAGACGTGGCTCGGTCGGCAGGTAGGTACTGCCGTCGGCCAGGAAATTGAGAATCGCATTGGATTCCCACAGGCAGGTACCGTCGCTGAGTTCAAGCACCGGAACCTTGCCATTGGGGTTCTTTTCCAGGAACGCCGGGGTCTGGGTTTCACCCTTGAGAATATCCACGGGAATCCACTGGTACTCGCACCCCAGGAGGTTGAGCATCAGCTTGACCTTGTAACAGTTGCCCGAGTTGTAATCGCCATAAACCTTGTACATTGCCCTGCTCCCCCGTGAAATCCCTTGTACTGAATCGAATCAGGCTGCCTTGGCCATCTGTGCCTTGCGTATCACGGCAGCCAGACGTTTTACGCCCTCATTGAGCCGTGCCGGATCGATATGACTGAAATTCAGCCGTAAATATCCGTGATTGGCGTCGGGGTCCGCAAAGAAAGGCTCACCCGGCATGAAAGTAACGTCCTGCGCCAGAGCGGCATCGAGCAAGGTCCTGGTGTCCATTTTCTGCTTGAGCGTCAGCCAGAAGAACAATCCACCCTGCGGGCTGTTCCATTCCGCCAGATCACTGAAATGCGCCTGCAAGGCCAGCTCGAAGGCATCGCGTCGCTCCCGGTAGAAATCACGCAGTGCCCCGAGATGCTCACGATAGTGTTCGCTGCCGATCCACTGCAAGGCCTGCCACTGGCCGATCCGGTTGGTGTGCAGGTCTGCGGACTGTTTCAGGCGCAACAAGTGCGGAAACAGGTCCGGGCTGGCAATCAGATAACCGACACGCAGCCCCGGCAGCAAGGTCTTGGAAACAGTTCCGGTATAGATCCAGCTGGCCTTTTCGAGACGGGCCACGATCGGCTTCGCACGTCCGCCGTCAAAGGTCAGCTCGCGGTAAGGTTCATCTTCGATCAGCGTCACGCCGAACTCATCGAGCAAGGCCGCCACCGCATCGCGACTGGCTTCGCTGTAACGCACCGCGGACGGGTTCTGAAAGGTTGGAATCAGGTAGGCGAACGCAGGCTTATGCTGCTCCAGACGCTGACGCAAGGCCATCAGGTCCGGGCCTTCGGCCTGCAAGGGCACGGTCAGGCAATCGGCACCGAACAGCTGGAAGATTTGCAGGGCCGCCAGATAGGTCGGCGCTTCCAGCAGGACCTCAGTACCTTTATCGATATACAGCTTGGCCGCCAGATCCAGGGTCTGCTGCGAACCGCTGACCACCAGAACCTGGCTGGCCTGGCATGGGATCCCCAGCGCACGGGCTTCGGCAGCCAGCGCTTCACGCAATGCCGGCTCACCTTCGCTCATGCCGTACTGGCCGAGCGTCAACGGCATCTCGGCCCATTCCACCTTCGGCAACATGGACTCGGCCGGCAGGCCACCGGCAAAGGACATCACTTCCGGCCGTTGAGCCGCTGCCAGGATTTCGCGAATCAGTGAACTTTTCAGGCGGGAAACACGTTCAGAAAAAGCCATGGCAACTACCTGTAGCCGAGTCAGAGGGAAATACGTCAAACTTGTTGACTCAAATTACGACGCAAACCCCGGATACGTCAACATGCTTGACCTTAAAAATCCTGCCAATCAGCAAATTGCCATGGAAGCCTTCTTTTTCGGCTATCAGGCCTTTACCGCCAAGGCCGACGAAATGCTGGCCCGGCGCGGGTTCAGTCGCGTGCATCAGCGCATTGTGTTCTTTATCGCCCGCTACCCCGGCCTGAGCGTGAAGGAGCTGCTGACTGTCCTGGGTGTCAGCAAGCAGGCGCTGAACGTGCCGCTACGGCAATTGATCGCCATGGAACTGGTACACAGCACAGCTCCAGACACCGACAAGCGCAAACGGCTGTTGGGATTGAGCGAGGAAGGCATCAAGTTCGAGCAGGCGCTGCGCCGGGAACAGGTCAAGCTCTTGCAACGCGTCTTCTCCGACGCAGGTCAGGCAGCAGTGGACGGTTGGCTGACGGTCAACCAGGCCTTGGGCCTGACCTTGCAGTCCGGTGCCAGACCCGGCGGCCCGGACGCCGACACTCACGATAAAAAAGACTGACACTGCCAAGGAAAGCCAGCATGAACGAGACTCTCAAAGCGCCATTACGCCCCCTGGCAGACTCCTCGCCTTCAGCCGTGGTCGCTGGCTTCATCGCCATGATGACAGGCTGCACCAGCTCGCTGGTACTGATGCTTCAGGCCGGACAGGCAGCCGGCCTCAGCAATGGCCAGATATCGTCCTGGCTCCTGTCCGTGTTCATCGGAATGGCCATATGCAGCATCGGCCTGTCATTACGTTATCGCGCACCGGTCAGCGTGGCCTGGTCGACACCCGGCGCGGCCTTGCTGATCACCACGCTGGGGGACGTGAAATACCCGGAGGCCATCGGTGCCTTTATCACCTGCTCGATCCTGGTCATCGTCTGTGGCATGACCGGCAGTTTCGAGCGTCTGGTCAAACGCTTGCCAGCCTCACTGGCGGCCGCCTTGCTGGCCGGCATTCTGTTCAAGATCGGCAGCGATATTTTCATTGCCGTCCAGCATCGAACCGGCCTGGTACTGGGCATGTTCTTTACCTACCTGCTGGTCAAGCGCGTCTCGCCGCGCTACTCGGTATTGGCGGCCCTGCTGGTCGGCATAGCCATTGCCGGTGTTCTGGGGCTGTTGAACTTCAAGGGCCTGGCGCTGGAAGTGGCGATGCCCGTCTGGACGACGCCCACGTTTTCGCTGGCCTCGACCATCAGTATCGGCATTCCGTTGTTCGTGGTCGCCATGACCTCGCAGAACATGCCGGGCATCGCCGTGCTGCGTGCCGATGGCTATTACCACACACCGTCCTCTCCCTTGATTACAGCCACGGGCATTACCTCGTTGCTGGCCGCGCCCTTTGGTTGCCACGGACTCAACCTGGCGGCAATCAGCGCCGCCATCTGCACCAGCCCCAATGCCCATGAAGACAAGAACAAGCGCTACACGGCCGCCGTCTGGTGCGGGATCTTCTATGGAATTGCCGGGGTTTTCGGTGCAACGCTGGCCGCCCTGTTCGCCGCGTTCCCCAAGGAACTGGTGCTGTCGATTGCCGCGCTGGCCCTGTTCGGCTCACTCATCAACGGCCTGACAGTGGCCATGAGCGAACCCAAGGAGCGCGAAGCAGCGTTGATCACCTTCATGGTCACGGCGTCGGGACTGACCCTGTTTTCCATTGGCTCGGCATTGTGGGGCATTGTCGCCGGAGTGCTGACCCTGTTGATTCTCAATGTGCGCAAGGGTGGGTGAGGCAACCTGTCAAAGCCTGAAATGCCCCACCATCCCTTTTAGCTCCACTCCCAGAGAAGCCAGCTCGAGACTTGAGGTGGCGTTGCCTTGCATGGCCAGTGCCGACTGATCGGCACTGGCACGAATGCTGGTCACACTGCGATTGATCTCCTCAGCCACAGAACTCTGCTGCTCGGCAGCGGCAGCGATCTGCTGATTCATTTGCTGGATCGTCGATACCGCTGCTGCGATACCGACCAGCGCACTCTCGGCCTGCCGGGCATCGCTGACCGCCAGCCTGACCAGCTCGCCACTGCTCTGAATCTGTGCCACCGATGCCTGCGCCCCGTTTTGCAGACTGAGCACCAGATTTTCGATTTCCTGAGTGGACTGCTGTGTACGTCGGGCCAGAGCGCGAACCTCATCGGCCACCACCGCAAAGCCCCTGCCCTGCTCACCAGCCCTAGCGGCCTCGATAGCCGCATTGAGCGCCAGCAGGTTGGTCTGTTCGGCAACGCTCTTGATCACGCTCAACACCTGGCCGATATTCTGGATTTCTTCGCTCAGGTGCTGGATACCATCGCTCGCCGACTCAGATGAGCTGGCCAGTTGCTCAATGCGTCGCATACTCTGGCGCACAACATGCTGACCGCTGCCGACGGTGTCATCAGCCGTTTGCGCAGCCAGTGCGGCTTCTTCTGCATTACGGGCAACGTCATGGACAGTGGCCGTCATCTGATTCATGGCAGTAGCGACCTGCTCGGTTTCCTCCTTCTGAGTGCTGACTTCCAGATTGGTCTGCTCCGTAACCGCCGACAAGGAGTGCGCCGAACTCGCCAGTTGCTCAATGCCGGCCTGCAAGCCGCTGACGATGTTGCTCAGCCCTTCGCTCATCTGTTGCATGGCCAGCATCAGTTGACCGATTTCATCACGCCTTCTGACTTGTACACCACCACTCAGATCGCCGGCCGCAATGCGTTGCGCCAGACCGATCACACTGCGCAAAGGCCCGACAATCAAGCGAGTGATCAGCCATGAAGCAATGAACCCGACCAGCAAGGCCACGACCGAGGCCCCGACAATCTGTAGCGTATTGTTCGCAAGCTGGGTCTGCATGGACTGGTCTTGCGCGGCATAGGTCTGCCTGACCTGCTCCATCACTTCTCGGGCGTTGTTCGCCAACTGGCTGGAAACCTGGGCTTCCCGAGCCAGAAGGTCTGTGTATTCCTGAAGTTTTTCGGTGAAGCCGACAATGTGCGTGCTGACCTCCCCCAGAACCGTCATGTAACCCTCATCCGTTATCCGGGACTTGAGCTCTTCCGCCAGCGCCCGTGCCTGATCGGCCTGTTCAATGGTGCCAGTCTTCAGCGCATCGCCCGAGCCGGTCCGACGGCTCTTGTCCAAGCGTACACGAGCTTCTTCCATCGCCTGCTGCATCAGCTTTGATACCTGGCTAATGCCATTGGCCTGTTCGATGAATTCGCTCCCCTGCTGTCCTTGAGAATCCTTCAGCGTCCAGGCCCCGTCATCGGCCAGCCCCGACTGCAGGACATCGAGATTGTTGGACACGCTGGAGACTGACCAGCTGGCCATTTCCAGCGCCAGGTCCTTGCTTTGACTGATATCGACAAACTCATCGAAAGAGCGGCGATAGGCATCCAGCGCCTGCTGGACTCGGGACAACACCGCCTCGTTGCCAGGCGAGTACGTTCGCAGCGACTGCGCCAATGCATTCAGGTCATCGATGCGGGCATGCACCTGCTCGACAACCTTTGGATCGCTGTGCAGGGCATATTCCTGCTCCAGCAAGCGCACTCGCAACAGCCCGCTGTTAAGGGAAGACATTTGCTTCAGGCCATCGAAGTGCTGACTGATAGAGTTCAATGACCAGACACCGATGACGGCTACCACGGCCGTCAGCAGCAACACCAGCGCAAACCCCAAGCCCAGTTTTTTCGCCATACCGAGATTGGCGAATCGTCCTTGTATGGCCAAGATCATGTGTTCAATCCCCGTTCGGTTCATTCGCCTGAATGACTCACATGACGAGGCCATCCAATATTCATGCAAATTCGCAACGGGATGAATCAAACGCAAGCCTGCCCCGGCCAGATAATGGCAAAGAGCTATGCAGACGTCGCTTTCAGAATGGTCAGTCTTCCCTGTGCCTGACGGACATGGCACTCATCACGGCCGATATCGCGCCATGACAGGAAGCCGTGCATCACAAATGGGCAGCGGCAGACACCCACAACGTTCCAGCGTCGGCATCCAGTATCGCTTCAGTTCCCAGAGGGACAGCCTGATTGACGTCACCATGCCCGACCGGCAAGCCACCCAGTAGCGGGATGCCCAACCCGCCGAGACGCTCCAGCAACACGTGGGCTGGGCTGATCGAACCACCGGTATTGGCGGGCACACTGAACTCGCCCACCGCCACACCGGCCAGACGCTGGAGAATCCCGCAGTTGCCCAGATGCGTCAGCATCCGGTCGACCCGATAAGCCGCCTCTCCCACGTCCTCGATCAACAGGATCGCCCCCGTCAGATCCGGCATGAAGGGCGTACCAATGCAAGTACTGAGCAGGCTCAGGTTGCCACCGAGCAGGACACCCTGAGCACGGCCCTGCGTCTTTACACTGGCCGTCGGAGCCGTCGGGTCGGCCTTGAGCAATACCGGTTCGGTGCCCATCAGCACCTGATGCATACCGCTGACAAACAGCCCTCCACGCTCCAGTTGCGTCGCCACCGGACCATGAATGCTCGCCAGCCGCGCATGGGTCCATAGCGCACCATGCAGTGCCGTGATATCGGAAAACCCTGTCACCAGTTTCGGGTCGCGTCGAACCGCCTCGAAATCCAGCTGCGAGAGGATACGCTGCATGCCGTACCCTCCCCGGTTGCAGATCACGGCACGGATTTCCGGATCGGCAAGCGCACGGTTGAGATCCCCAAGACGATGCTCGTCAGTGCCGGCATAGAAAGAGTGCTTGTCCAGTGCATGGGGATAGACCCGCGGCCGCAGCCCCCACCCCTTGAGCACGTCCACGGCAGCCTCGATCTTCGACGCCACCACCGGGCCGGCCGGTGAAACCAGGGCCACGGCGTCACCGGCTTTCAGTACTCGCGGATAAAGGGTCGGCAAACTCGTAGGGGACATTCAGGCCATCCAGATTTTCAATGAATCGGCAATGTAGAGCACGAAGGCAGGCGACTCAAGTCACAGACACCTTGGGTAACGAGTGGCCAAAGGCATCATCCTGCTGGATGGAGACGCATTCGCCGGGCACCCGTTGCTTGCCTGAGGCAACATCAACGGCTTCAATCAGGGTTTCGCCTTCACATTAGAGGACCTGTCATGACCACCCTTTCCAATCGCCAGTTTCTGCTCGCCAAACGACCTGTAGGTCAGCCTGGCCGAAAGGACTTCACGTATCAGGAAGTACCGGTTGCAGACGTGGCAGAAGGGCAGATTCTGGTGCGTAACCAATACCTGTCCCTGGACCCGGCCATGCGTGGCTGGATGAATGAAGGCAAATCCTACATTCCACCTGTCGAGCTGGGGCATGTCATGCGCGCCCTGGGAGTGGGCGAGGTGATCGCCTCGAAGAACCCGCAGTTCGCTGTTGGCGATCATGTGCAAGGTTCGGTGGGCGTTCAGGATTACTTTCTCGGCGAGCCAAAAGGCTTCTATAAGGTTGATCCAGAGCTGGCTCCCCTGCCCCGTTATCTGTCGGCGCTGGGCATGACCGGCATGACAGCCTACTTCGCCCTGCTGGATGTCGGCGCGCCGAAAAGTGGCGACACCGTGGTGATTTCCGGGGCAGCCGGTGCCGTGGGCAGCGTGGCCGGGCAGATTGCAAAACTCAAGGGCTGCCGGGTCATCGGCATTGCTGGCGGGCAGGAAAAATGCCGCTCCCTGACCGAAGAGCTGGGCTTCGACGGGGTGATCGACTACAAGAACGAAGATGTGCTGGCCGGCCTGAAGCGCGAATGCCCCAAAGGCGTGGACGTGTATTTCGATAACGTCGGTGGCGACATTCTCGATGCCGTGCTCAGCCGTCTGGCACCAAGAGCCCGGGTGGTGGTCTGCGGCGCCATCAGCCAGTACAACAACACCGCACCGATCAAGGGGCCGAGCAACTACCTGTCGCTGCTGGTCAACCGTGCCCGCATGGAAGGTTTCGTGGTGCTGGACTACGCCGCGCGCTTTGCCGAAGCAGGCCAGGAAATGGCAGGCTGGATTGCCGAAGGCAAACTCAAGAGCCGCGAAGATGTGATCGACGGGCTGGAAACCTTTCCTGAAACCCTGCTCAAGCTGTTCAATGGCGAGAACTTCGGCAAGCTGGTGCTGAAGGTCTGAGCCCCTTCGCGAATGAATTCGCTCCTACGGTAGGAGCGAATTCATTCGCGAACAAGGGGATTACGCCAGCTCTGCAACAACGGCCGCCAGGGCCTTGGCCGGATCGGCAGCCTGACTGATCGGGCGGCCGATGACGAGGTAATCGGAACCGGCGTCCAGTGCCTGACGCGGGGTCAGGATGCGGCGCTGGTCGTCCTGGGCACTGCCGGCCGGGCGAATGCCGGGCGTGACCAGTTGCAGGGACGGGTGAGCTGCCTTGAGTGCCTGAGCTTCCAGGGCCGAGCAGACCAGACCGTCCATGCCGGCCTTTTCCGCCAGCGCAGCCAGACGCAATACCTGCACTTGAGGGTCGATGTCCAGACCGATTCCAGCCAGGTCTTCACGCTCCATACTGGTCAGCACGGTGACACCGATCAGCAACGGCTGCGGACCGCTGCGCTTGTCCAGCACCTCACGGCAGGCCGACATCATGCGCAGACCACCGGAGCAATGGACGTTGACCATCCAGACACCCATCTCCGCAGCAGCCTTGACGGCCATGGCGGTGGTATTGGGGATGTCATGGAATTTGAGATCCAGAAACACCTCGAAGCCCTTCTTGCACAGGGTTTCGACAATGTCCGATGCGCAACTGGTGAACAGCTCCTTGCCGACCTTGACCCGGCAAAGCTTCGGATCGAGTTGGTCGGCCAACCGTAAGGCGGCGTCACGGGTCGGAAAATCCAGGGCGACGATGACAGGAGTCTGGCAGGCGGACATGAGCGTGTTCTCAGGTAAGTCGAAATCGGCGCGCATTGTATCTGAACCTTTCAGCGGGCGGGACCCGGTGATCGGCATTTGCCCGACGACTTTGTCGCATGAAGCTCTGGATCAAGGCTCTCGGCGCACTTGCAGAGATCAGCGGCATATTTTTACGCACCAAACCCGGACAAAAGCAGGCATCAGTTGCAAGGGGCGATCTATAAACGACCTCATTTGAAGCAATACGACGGCGATTCATGCACTGGCACGGAGCCTGCAACAAAATGTTTCGATGATTTTCGGACCCTCAGGGAGAAACACATGAGTAATCAACTCAAGCCAACGTTAGGCACACTGCACTTATGGGGGATCGCGGTCGGGCTTGTGATCTCCGGCGAATACTTCGGCTGGAGCTACGGCTGGGGCGTGGCAGGGACACTCGGATTTCTGGTCACGGCCCTGATGGTCGCGGCGATGTACACCTGCTTCATCTTCAGCTTCACCGAACTGACCACTGCAATCCCGCACGCAGGTGGACCGTTTGCCTACAGCCGTCGCGCATTCGGGGAAAAAGGCGGCCTGATCGCCGGCATGGCGACACTGATCGAGTTCGTCTTTGCCCCTCCGGCCATTGCCCTGGCCATCGGCGCCTATCTGAACGTGCAGTTTCCGAACCTGGACCCCAAGCATGCGGCGGTCGGCGCCTATATCGTCTTCATGACCCTCAATATCCTGGGCGTGAAACTGGCCGCGACCTTTGAACTGGTCGTCTGCATTCTGGCCGTGGCCGAACTGCTGGTCTTCATGGGCGTTGTGGCCCCGGCATTCAGCTTCAGCAACTTTGCACTGCATGGCTGGGCAGGTGCCGAAACCTTCGGTCCGGGCGCGATTGCCGGTATCTTCGCCGCCATTCCGTTCGCGATCTGGTTCTTCCTGGCCATCGAAGGGGCCGCCATGGCGGCCGAAGAAGCCAAGGACCCCAAGCGCACCATTCCAAAAGCCTACGTCAGCGGCATCCTGACGCTGGTCGTGCTGGCCATAGGCGTCATGCTGTTTGCCGGTGGCGTGGGCGACTGGCGCACCCTGTCCAACATCAACGACCCGTTGCCACAGGCCATGAAAGCCGTGGTCGGTGAAAGCTCCGGCTGGCTGCACATGCTGGTGTGGATCGGCCTGTTCGGTCTGGTTGCCAGTTTCCACGGCATCATCCTGGGCTACTCGCGGCAATTCTTCGCACTGGCCCGTGCCGGCTACCTGCCGGCTTCGCTGGCCAAGCTCTCGCGCTTCCAGACACCTCATCGGGCCATCATTGCTGGCGGCCTGATCGGTATCGCCGCCATCTACAGCGACGGCCTGATCAACCTGAGCGGCATGACCCTGACCGCCGCCATGATCACCATGGCCGTGTTCGGCGCCATCGTGATGTACATCATGAGCATGCTCAGCCTGTTCAAGCTGCGCAAGACCGAACCCCTGCTGGAGCGCAGTTTCCGCGCCCCCGGCTACCCGATCGTTCCGGGAATCGCCCTGGCCCTGGCCATCGTGTGTCTGGTGGCAATGACCTGGTTCAACCTGCTGATCGGTTTCATCTTCCTCTGCTTCATGGCTGTCGGCTTCATCTACTTCAGCCTGACCGCACAATCGCGCGCGGACGCCCCTGCCGACGCGATGCTGACCGGCCTGTAACACTCGAAGGCCGCGTAAAACCGTCAAGGTTTCGCGCGGCCTCACCAGGGCGCATACACTTGAACCATTGAGCAGCCCTCTTGCTCAAACCGGTATGACAACAAGGAGAGCGCTATGCCCTGGTACGCCTGGTTAATTCTGATCGTTGCAATTGGTTCCATCGTCGGTGGCCTGCTGCTGTTGCGTGACACCGCACAGAAACTGCCATTGACCGAAGAACAGCTCAAACGCATCCATGAACGCAATGCCGAGATGGATGCCAAGGAAGCGAAAGACCGCTGATCCTGCATGGGGCGGTACGCTCATGGCACCGCCCGCGGTTCACTTAACGCCTTTCTTGTTACCTGCCTTCTCGGCAGGCGCGCTGGCGTATGGCGGGACGGGTAATACGGCTATGTGCAGAGGCTCGAAGATCTTTGCGAATTGCCCGTTATCCCGCAATTGCTGCAACAGCCGGTCGAACTGTCGTGCACCGATGCTGCCGCCCGGGCGCAGCAATGCGTATTGGCGGTAAAGCTGATCCACTTTCTCGGAAACCAGAAACTGCTCGGCCTCACTCGGGTTATGCGCCATGAAATCGACCAGATAGGAGCGCGTGACCGGTGCGATATCCACACGCCCCCGTATCACCATCAACAGATTGCTGTCATGGGAATAGGTCAGCGTGGCGTTGAAGTGTTCGTTCAGGTATTTCGGGTCCGCATTGAAATTGGCGAACCCATAGTGATAGCCGCTGAACAAGGCCAGGCGTTTGTCCGACAGATCGTTGAAGTAACCCTGCCCACGCCCCTCGAGCCGTCGTGCCACGAAGACTTCGGCATCTTCCAGCCCCATGTCCACCTTGTCATAAGCCACATTGCCCCACCCCCAGTCGGGGTTCTCGAAGATGGCGACGTCGAAACGGCCTTGTGCGAAATCACGAAAGCGGCGCTGCACGGAAGTGGGCACCACCACGAACTCATAGTCGCGCTGACTGGCATTCAGGGCTTCGATAAGCCTGGGCAACAGGCCGGTGTCATTGCCCTTTTCGGGGCGAATCATATAGGGCGGGAAATGCACGGCCGCAACCCGTACGGTTTGAGCCGCCTGCACCTGCCAGCTCAGTAACAGCGACGCGATCAGCATCGCTCCCCTGCGCACCAACACATCCGTTATCACTGTGTGCGTCTTCATGAAAAGGCATCGGTAAAAACACTACAAGCTATGCGGTTTCAAAGGTTTAAACAACACCCAAATCCACGATTCGACGCTTGCATGAACATCCGCAGAGACAACAGGGGAAAGACGCGGTCACATAAGCCATAACCACGGTTCGCTTCGAGTCCTGACGGGCCAGAAGCAAACCTTATCGAGCATTGCCAGGTGAATATGGCTACTCTGAACTCACTAAAACTGTTGGATGGGAGCTTCATGATGCCGCATTGGCTGGTGATCGACCTGGAGGCTACCACCGAAGAAGGCGGATGGCCGGTCGCAGAAATGGAAATCATCGAGATCGGTGCAACCCTTGTGAATCAGGATGGACGGGAACTGGATCATTTCGAGCGTTTCGTACGCCCCGCACGTCGTCCCTTGCTGACGCACTTTTGCCGGGAACTGACGCATATCAGCCAGAGCAATATCGACAGCGCCGCCCCGCTGACCAGTGTATGGCCGCAATTCGAGCGCTGGCTGGGCCATCATCGGGCACGTATTGTCGGCTGGGCCAGCTGGGGCGATTACGACCGCAGGCAACTGGAAGAGGAATGGCGCCAGCATGACCTGGACAGTTCTCTGAGCAGCATGCCCTACGTCAACCTGAAACAGCGCTTCGCCGAGGCCCGTCAGTTGCAACGCCCGCCCGGTCTCAACAGCGCACTGCAACTGGCCGGCATGCAATTCAGCGGTCAGCAGCACCGCGCCCTGGTCGATGCACGCAACACCGCCCGGCTCCTGCCGTTGATTCTTCCCAATTGAATATCCGGATTGCCAAGTGACGAGGTTTCAGACCTTGGGCATACTGTCCGACCCTTTTTAGCCCTTTCATCAAGGAATCGCGCATGTTCAAGGTTAACGAATACTTCGACGGCACCGTCAAATCCATCGCTTTCAGCCAGACGGAAGGTCAGGCCACCATCGGCGTGATGGCAGCTGGCGAATATGAGTTCGGGACCGCGCAACGCGAAATCATGCACGTGGTTTCCGGCGAACTGGTCGTCAAACTGCCGGACAGCACGGAATGGGAAACCTTCAGCACCGGCAGCCAGTTCAATGTTCCGGCCAACAGCAAGTTCCAGCTCAAGGTCAGTGTGGATACGGCGTATCTGTGCGAATACCGTTAAGGGCGCATGGCTTCAAGGCTGCGTGCCAGGCACGCAGCCTGTCCGGATTCAGACGACTTCTTCCATCGACTGATTGAACTGCAGCGCGGCCAGACGCGCATACAGCGGGTTACTGGCAATCAGTTGCTGGTGTGTTCCCACTGCAACCAGACGTCCTTGGTCGATCACCGCAATACGGTCAGCATTCTGCACCGTGGCCAGTCGGTGAGCGATGACCAGCGTCGTACGGCCGACCATCAGGTCAGGCAACGCCTGCTGAATCAAATGCTCGCTTTGCGCATCCAGCGCACTGGTCGCTTCGTCCAGCAACAGGATGGGCGCATCCACCAGCAAGGCCCTGGCAATGGCCAGACGCTGACGCTGCCCGCCGGAAAGCCCCAGACCGCCATCCCCAAGATGAGTCTTGTAGCCGTCAGCCATCTGCATGATGAACTCATGAGCGTGCGCAATACGCGCAGCAGCCTCCACCTGTTCAAAGGTGGCCTCTGAATTACCGTAACGGATGTTGTCCTCGACACTGCCGAAAAACAGCGCCGGGGTCTGCGAGACAAGGGCGAAATTGCGGCGCAAATCCATAGGGTCGAGCTGAAGGATCGGGGCACCCTCGATCAGGATGCGCCCCTGCTGCGGGTCGTAGAAACGCAGCAACAGATCGAACAACGTTGACTTGCCAGCCCCGGACGGCCCTACCAGCGCAATGGTTTCTCCGGCAGCGATGTTCAGGGTCAGGTCATCGACTGCATTGTGCCCAGGCCGCGACGGGTAGGAAAAACTCACATTTTCCAGCGTCAGTCGCCCGCTGACTCTCGGTGGCAGGCGCAGCAGGTTACTGGCTGGAGCCGTGATTTCACTGCGGATCTGCAACAGTTCACTGATACGCTCGGCAGCACCGACACCACGTTGCAACTCGCTGATCACCTCGCTCAACGATCCCAGGGCCGTCCCCACCAGAAGGGCGTAGAACACGAAGGCTGCCAGTTCACCGCTGGTGATGGTGCCGCTGATCACGTCCATGCCACCGACCCACAGGATCACGCCCACATCACCCAGCACCAGCGAAATGACCACGGTCACCAGCCACGAGCGTTGCAGAATATATTTGCGCGCAGTGCGGAAGGCCTTCTCGACCGTCCGGGAGAAATGCTCTCTGTCCTGCTCCTGGTGGTTATAAGCCTGCACCGTCTTGATTTGCCTCAGAGCCTCGGCGACATAGCTGCCGACATCGGCAACACGATCCTGACTCTCACGGGACAGGCGACGTACGCGACGGCCAAAGATCAGAATCGGTGCAATCACCAACGGCAGAGAGAGCACAACGATGCTCGTCAGCTTCGGGTTGGTGATGAACAACAGAATGACGCCGCCAATCACCATCAGGGAGTTGCGCAGGAACACCGAAAGGCAAGAACCCACCACCGACTGCAACAACGCGGTGTCGGCGGTCAGCCGGGACTGAATCTCCGAGCTGCGGTTATTTTCATAGAAGGCCGGGTGCAGATTGACCAGGTGCTCGAACACGCGATTGCGCAAGTCCGCCACGACTCGCTCACCGATCCACGACACCAGATAGAAACGGGCAAAGGTGCCGACCGACAGGCCTATCGTCACCAGCATGAAAAGACCGATTGATCGTTCAAGCAATTCGGCAGACCGGGTCATGAACCCCTGATCAACGATCATCTTGATCCCCTGCCCCATGAAGAGCATCAGGCTTGCCGTGACAATCAGCGCCAACAAGGCTCCCAACGCATGCCAACGATAAGGCGCAATGAAACTGCAGGCCAGGCGGATGGAAGGCCTCTGAAAGATAGAAAACACCGACGACATGACAATAAACCTACCTGGCGGGCATAAACATTGGGGCGCAAATCCTACACATTTATGGCTCACGACGCTGCGAATAAATTTCACGACATACTGTCGCGCTCCTGCCAGAACCCGCAAAACTCAAGCGTTATGACCTGTTCAGACCCCGTCTAGAAAAGATCGGTCTAAGGACGTACTGGCAGTTTTATATCATTTCTGTTGGACTGGAGAGGCACGTCAAGACCGGCCGATGTCACTACACGGTCATTGAACGCCGTTAGTTTAGGTGCAACACCTGATCAAGGAGATAGGCTATGAACGCGCAAGAAAGCAGCAATCAAGTCCAGGTTGTTCGAGCGACCCCCAACCTGCCTGTAGGGGGCGCCATACTCGACAAGGATGGACACGAAGTCCTGATCACCGAAGAAATGGTGCAAGCCGCCTGCCAGGAATGCGAAAAATTCTGGGTGACTCCAGCCAGGAAAGATTGAGTGGCAACCCTCTTTTCAAAACCCGACCTTGCGTCGGGTTTTTTCTGTTCTATCTCTTCAGGCCCGCTCAGACCAGCGTTGCCCCCAGCGCCTGAACCATCTGCGCCAATACCGAAGATTCGCCCTCCAGACGGACGCTCAACCCCTCGATTTCCCGACGAGGCGGGTAATGCTTGCGCAGGGCATCGAAGGCAAGGCGCTGAGCCGCGGTACCACCTGGCAGGCTGCGACGAAAATCGGCATCGTCACGGCGCGGGTCGTATACCCCCCGGCACAGCATGTTCAGTGCCCAGGCCGGATCGGTCTGACCGTCGAGAGAGACTTGCGCCAGCCAGGGCCTGGGCAGCAGATCCTCGAGGCGGATGGTTGCCGGCTGCCCCAGAAAGGCACAGAGCGCCTGATAGATCTGGGACGTTCCGCGCTGCCGGCCATCGAGGCTGTAGCCTGCGATGTGCGGAGTGCCGATGACACACAGATCCGCCAGCGGCACATTGACCTGAGGCTCACCCTCCCAGACGTCGAGTACGGCCTTCAGGTCTTTACGTTCAAGCAGCACGTCATGCAAGGCAGCGTTATCGATCACCGCGCCACGGCTGGCATTGATCAGCCAGGCGCCCTGCCGGAGCTGACGCAGACGCGACTCGTCGAACAGATGCCAGGTGGGCTGTTCGCCGTCTCTGGTCAAGGGCGTGTGCAGGCTGATGGCATCGCAACGCTCCACGATCTCGTCGAGGCTGACGAACCCGGCCTCTTCGCCTGCGCGGGGCGGGTCACAGACCAGTACGTTCCAGCCCAGTGCCTTCAGCACCTTGATCAGACGTCCACCGACCTGGCCTGCGCCTACGACACCATAGGTGCGCTGCTTGAGGTCCACGCCTTCGATCTCGGCCAGTGTCAGCAGGCTGCCCAGTACATAATCCACCACACCCCGGGCATTGCAGCCCGGCGCACTGGACCATTGAATGCCTGCCTGCTGGAAATACTCCAGGTCCAGATGGTCCGTACCGATGGTGCAGGTCCCGACAAAACGCACCGGGCTGCCTTCGAGCACCGCACGGTCGACGTTGGTCACGGAGCGCACCAGCAGGATATCGGCGTCGGCCACGGCCGCACGGTCGATGGAACGCCCCGGCAAGCGGCGTATTTCACCGAACCCGGCAAAAAAGGCATCGAGCAACGGGATATTTTCGTCAGCGACAATGCGCATGAAAGGCTCTCTGATAGCTGAAGGGAAGCGATCCGCGATCAGGGCTGTCAGGCCGAACCGGCCTCAGCCCTGCTTCTTGCGGATCCAGTAAAGAAAAGTCCCGCCCTCGGCCTGTTGCTCGACAAGCTCATGACCGAGAAACACACAGAACTTGGGAATGTCACGACGGGTGGAAGGGTCGGTCGCAATGACCTTGAGCAGGCCACCGGCGTGCAGATCACGAACCTTCTGATGCAGCATCATCACAGGCTCCGGGCACGTGAGACCACTGGCATCCAACGTGGCGTCGACAGACTGGCTTTCGATGGGTTCAGACATGGGGCACTCCAAAAACTGACGGCAATTGTCGCTCAATTCATCCAATCAGGCCAATCAGGCCTTACGCTGCCCCGCCTTGGCAACATCGAGCCGGCGAAGATGGCAGGTCACTTCCTCACGGTCGTGATAAAGCTGCTTGCACCCGATCGAAACCCTGACACCGCGTGCCTGAAAGCCCTCTTCGATACGATCGAGCAGACGGCGCACTTCAGCGTAGCGCTGCTTCATGGGCAACTTGAGGTTGACCACGGCCTCACGACACAGGCCTTCGCCCAGCCAGGTCTCCAGCAATGCGGCATTGCGCGCAGGCTTCTCGACGATGTCACATACCATCCAGTCCACCGTCTGCCTAGGCTTGTAGGTAAAGCCGTCGGCCATCAGGTGCTGCACCAGTCCGGTTTCCATCAGGCTTTCCGCCATCGGGCCATTGTCGATGGCCGTCACCAGCATGCCACGACGCACCAGTTGATAGGTCCAGCCACCCGGAGCCGCCCCAAGGTCCACCCCTGTCATGTCGCTGGACAGCCGCGTCTCCCACTGATCCTTCGGGATGAAGTGGTGCCAGGCTTCTTCGAGCTTCAGGGTCGAGCGGCTTGGCGCTTCACGGGGAAACTTCAGACGTGGAATGCCCATGGGCCACATGGCCGAGTTATCCGACTCGGCGAGGCCGAGAAACACCTCACGCCCACTCTTGAACGTCAGCAGCAGACGCGGCTTGCGCGGGTCATCCACCAGCTTGCCGGCCTGGGTCAGCGCCTTGCGCAGAGGGACCTCGAATTTTTTGCAGAAATTCGAAAGTTCCTTGCCGTCATTGGTGTCCACCACCTCCAGCCAGACGCTGCCACACGGTGGAAAATCCTGCATATGGGCCAGGATCACGCTGATGCGGTCGGTTTCGGGCAAGTCGAGAAAGACCCCGCGCGCCCATTGCCGAGGGAAGATCAACTGATCGAAACGCTGGCCGCTCATCAGCCGCTCGGCACCGTCCGGTTCCGTACAGACGAACTCGGCACAGGCCGTATCGGGTTTGGCCCTGGCGTAACCGGCCACGCTCAGACGTGCAGCATGATCGGATATCTCCGAGCAGACCTCGCTCTCGAAACCGGGCCGACAATGCATAAACAGCGTATTCATGGTTACTCCTGGGCAATGAACACTCGGGCGTAACCCCGCAGACTTGAAAGCCGCGCATGATAGCCGAATCAGGAACCACTGGCGCAGCCCGACAGTCCACAGAATGTCGAGCATCAAAACCGGGCTCCCGACCTGACCGACCCGGAGCCCGCCCACTGACGCTTGCAGATCATTCTTCAAGGAGTCGTTCATGCCCTCCCTAGATAGCCTGAAAAGCCTGAAAACGCTGGATATCGATAACAAGACCTACCACTACTTCAGCCTCCCGAAAGCCGCGGAATCATTGGGCGACCTGGACACACTGCCCATGTCGCTGAAGGTGTTGCTGGAAAACCTGCTACGCCATGAAGACGGCACGACCGTCACCGGGGCCGACCTGCAGGCACTGGCCGCCTGGCTGACCGAACGCCGCTCGGACCGGGAAATCCAGTACCGCCCGGCCCGAGTGCTGATGCAGGACTTTACCGGCGTGCCCGCCGTGGTGGATCTGGCCGCCATGCGTGCCGCCGTCGCCAGGGCCGGCGGTGACCCGCAACGGATCAATCCCCTGTCGCCCGTCGATCTGGTGATCGACCATTCGGTCATGGTGGACCGGTTCGGCGACGCCGACGCCTTCAGCGAGAACGTCGAGATCGAAATGCAGCGCAACGGGGAGCGCTATGCCTTTCTGCGCTGGGGCCAGAGCGCTTTCGACAACTTCAGCGTCGTGCCGCCCGGCACCGGCATCTGCCATCAGGTGAACCTGGAATACCTGGGCCGCACCGTCTGGACCCGGGAAGAAGACGGTCGCACCTATGCCTTCCCCGACACTCTGGTCGGGACCGACTCCCATACGACCATGATCAACGGCCTGGGTGTACTGGGCTGGGGTGTGGGCGGGATCGAGGCCGAGGCGGCCATGCTGGGCCAGCCTGTTTCAATGCTGATCCCGGAGGTGATCGGTTTCAGACTGACCGGCAAGCTCAAGGAAGGCATCACCGCTACGGATCTGGTCCTGACCGTCACCCAGATGCTGCGCAAGAAAGGCGTGGTCGGCAAGTTCGTGGAATTCTACGGCGACGGGCTGGCCGATCTACCGCTGGCCGACCGCGCGACCCTGGCCAACATGGCCCCCGAATACGGCGCTACCTGTGGCTTCTTTCCGGTGGATGAGGTGACGCTGGATTATCTGCGTCTTTCCGGCCGGCCGGACGACACCGTGAAACTGGTCGAGGCCTACTGCAAGGCCCAAGGCCTGTGGCGACTGCCTGGCAAGGACCCGGTCTTCACCGACAGCCTGGAACTGGACATGGGAACGGTGCAGGCCAGCCTCGCCGGCCCCAAACGCCCTCAGGACCGGGTCGTGCTGCCCGCCGTCGCCCAGGCATTCAGCGATTTTCTCGGGCTGCAGGTCAAGCCGGCACAGGTCGAAGAGGGACGTCTGGAAAGCGAAGGCGGTGGCGGCGTTGCCGTGGGCAATGCGGAACAATTGAGCGGCGAGGCCGAGTATGAATACAACGGCCACACCTATCGGCTGAAAAACGGCGCGGTGGTCATCGCGGCCATCACCTCGTGCACCAATACCTCCAACCCCAGTGTGATGATGGCGGCCGGTCTGGTCGCCAAAAAAGCCGTCGAAAAAGGCCTCAAGCGCAAGCCCTGGGTAAAAAGCTCCCTGGCCCCAGGCTCCAAAGTGGTGACCGATTACTACAAGGCCGCCGGGCTGACGCCCTATCTTGATGAATTGGGCTTCGATCTGGTGGGCTATGGGTGCACCACCTGCATCGGTAACTCAGGACCACTGCTGACCCCCATCGAGAACGCCATCCAGAATTCGGACCTGACCGTGGCGTCGGTGCTGTCCGGCAACCGAAACTTCGAGGGACGGGTACACCCGCTGGTCAAGACCAACTGGCTGGCCTCGCCGCCGCTGGTCGTGGCCTATGCCCTGGCGGGAACCGTACGCATCGATATCAGCAGCGAGCCTCTGGGCGAAGGCTCGGACGGCAAACCGGTCTACCTGCGCGACATCTGGCCAAGCCAGCAGGAAATCGCCGAGGCCGTGGCGCGCGTCAACACCGGCATGTTCCACAAGGAGTATGCCGAGGTCTTTGCCGGCGATGAACAATGGCAAGCCATCGAAGTCCCTCAGGCGGCCACTTATACCTGGCAGTCAGACTCCACCTACATTCAACACCCTCCCTTCTTTGAAGACATCGCAGGCCCCTTGCCGGTCATCGAAGATATTCAAGGCGCACGAATCCTTGCCCTGCTGGGGGACTCGGTCACCACTGACCATATTTCCCCGGCCGGCAATATCAAACCTGACAGCCCTGCCGGGCGTTACCTGCGCAACAAAGGTGTAGAACCCAAGGACTTCAACTCCTATGGATCACGCCGTGGCAACCATGAAGTGATGATGCGGGGCACCTTCGCCAACATTCGTATCCGCAACGAAATGCTGGGCGGTGAAGAAGGCGGTTATACCCTGCACGCCCCCACCGACGAGAAACTGCCGATCTACGATGCTGCCATGCGCTATCAGGCAGAAGGCACACCGCTGATCATTATTGCGGGCCAGGAATATGGCACAGGCTCCAGTCGTGACTGGGCTGCCAAGGGGACGAACCTGCTGGGGGTCAAGGCCGTCATTGCCGAAAGCTTCGAGCGGATTCATCGCTCCAATCTGGTCGGCATGGGCGTATTGCCCTTGCAATTCAAGAACGGGCAGAGCCGCACGTCCCTGAAACTCACCGGCAAGGAAACGCTGGCGATCAAGGGGCTGACCGATGCCGAACTGCAACCGGGCATGCGCCTGACTCTGCAAATCACCCGTGAAGACGGCCATCAGGAGCAGCAAGAAGTGCTGTGCCGGATCGACACCCTCAATGAAGTGGAATACTTCAAATCCGGAGGGATCCTGCATTACGTTTTAAGGCAGTTGATTGCCTCATGACAATGCGTCGCGAATGAACTCGCTTCCATAAGCGAATTCATTCGCGAAACACCCTAGAATCTCCCTTTTTGTTTCTGGAGGTTCTTCATGGCACCAAGGCATCGGGTATTTTTCGGCCTGCTCTGCCTCGGGTACTGCCTTGCACTGCTCCATGGCCAACTGGAGTGGCCTGCCGGGCTGGCAGCAGGTTTGCTGCTGACCGCCGGGTGGTGTGTCAGGCCCTCGGAACGACCGATGATCCGCAGGTGCGGGCATGCGCTCTTCGTGGTGACGGGCATTGCTCTGGCCAGTCACTGGCTACCCGGTTTCAACAATGCAAAAGTGATCGACGCAGTTCGCTTCAGCCCTGAAGCCGCCCCCTTCTCAATGGCCTTGAACCTGGACAAACCCCTGATCGGCTTCTGGCTGCTCATGTTCTGCCCCTGGCTGCTGCCATCCGTCAGTACGGCCCGCTCATTGAAAGTTGCAACCGGAGCACTGATCGCAACCTGCGGGCTGTGCATGGCAACGGCCTCGGTGATGGGTGTCACCGGCTGGGCTCCGAAATGGCCGGAATACGGCACACTCTGGTTATTGAACAATCTGCTGCTGGTGACCCTGACCGAAGAACTGTTTTTCCGCGTTTACCTGCAAGGTACCCTGCAACAATTCTTTAACAAGCTATGGTTTGGGAGCATTCTTGCAATCGGCATCGCTGCCATACTGTTCGGGCTGGCCCATATCGGCTCAGGATGGCCATGGGTATTGCTGGCAAGCCTCGCCGGGATCGGCTATGGCATTGCTTATCGATTCGGGGGCCTGCCAGCCTCGGTCATCACACATGCAGGCTTGAACCTGGTGCATTTCAGCCTGTTCACCTACCCGATGTTTGATCGATAAGTATTGATGCATGACAATGATTTTCCAGTCATTGTGCTTAATGAGCTCAATTTATCGGCATTGCTGCCGATAACTCTCCGAAGCCTATTGGATCGAAGGACCGAAAGCCATGCGTAACAACCAGCCAATCACTCAACGTGAGCGGACATTTCCAGCTGAACAGCGGTTGATCTCTACCACCGATACCAAAGGCCTCATCACTTACTGCAACGAAATCTTTCAGGAAGTCTCCGGCTTCAGTCACGACGAACTGATCAGGGCTCCACACAATCTGGTCCGGCACCCCGACGTTCCCGCCGCCGTTTTCGACCATATGTGGACGACCCTCAAAAGTGGTCAGCCGTGGATGGGTATCGTCAAGAACCGTTGCAAGAATGGCGACCACTATTGGGTCAATGCCTACGTGACGCCGATGTTCGAGAACAAGAAAGTCGTCGGTTTCGAGTCCGTGCGCATCAAGCCGACCGCTGAACAGATCCAGCGTGCCGAGGCTTTGTACGCCCGCATCAACAAAGGCAAGTCCGCCATCCCCAACCGTGACAAGTGGCTGCCGGTTCTTCAGGACTGGCTACCATTCATCATGGTCAGCCAGTTGAGCTTCATGATCGGCGCCTGGCTCAACTCGCACTGGGGCTTCATTCTGGCTGCCGCCCTGTCCGTCCCTCTGGGGCTGTTGGGCCTGACCTGGCAACAGCGTGGCATCAAACGCCTGCTGCGTCTTGCCGAGCAGACCACCTCCGACCCGCTGATCGCCCAGATGTATACCGACAGTCGCGGCCCGCAGGCTCGCCTGGAAATGTCCATCCTCAGCCAGGAAGCGCGGATGAAAACCTGCCTCACTCGCCTGCAGGACACCGCCGAGCACCTGAACACTCAGGCACGACAGTCCAACTCTCTGGCCAATGCCAGCTCCTCCGGGCTGGAGCGTCAGCGGGTCGAAACCGAGCAGGTCGCGACCGCCATCAACCAGATGGCGTCGACCACACAACAGGTGGCCAACCACGTACAGCGTGCAGCCGATGCGAGCCAGCAGGCCAATCAACTGACCCGTCGTGGCCGGGACATCGCCGGGGAAACCCGCGAGGCGATTCAACGCCTGTCCACCGCCGTAGGGGAAACCGGGCAGACCGTCACGCAACTGGCCAAGGACAGCGATGAAATCGGCGGTGTGGTCGACGTGATCAAGGGCATCGCCGATCAGACCAACCTCCTGGCCCTCAACGCCGCCATCGAAGCGGCACGTGCCGGGGAAATGGGTCGTGGTTTTGCTGTGGTCGCTGACGAAGTCCGTCAATTGGCACAACGCACGGCCGAATCCACCGGGCAGATCCACAGCCTGATCGCCAAGCTGCAACAGACCGCCAACAACGCCGTACAGACCATGAACTCCGGCCATCGCCAGGCCGAGGAAGGCGTTGCACGGGTCCTTGAGGCCGATGAAGCACTGATCGGCATCAGCGAAGCTGTCGCCAACATTACCGATATGGCCACCCAGATCGCCACGGCCACAGAAGAGCAGAATTCCGTCGCGGAAGAAATCAGCCGTAATATTTCCACCATCGCCGATCTGGCCGACAAGACTTCCGATGAAGCCCGCCACTCAGCCGTCCTCAGCGCCGAACTGACCGACACCGCCAACTCGCAGTATTCGTTGGTGGAACGCTTCAATCGGTAAGCCCTTGCAACACGAAAAGCCCCGGTCATCTTTACCGGGGCTTTTTCATATGCCTCAATGGCACGGTATTTCGATTGAGTAGACAGCATGAAGAAAAACATAACCCCTATGCCCTTCAAACCCAGCACTCTGGAGCGAGCCAGTCACCATGGGCACCAGAGCGGCGTCATCTGGCTGACAGGGTTATCCGGTTCAGGAAAATCCACACTGGCCATGAGCCTGGATCAAGAACTTATTCGCCAGGGGTATTCCAGCTTTGTGCTCGATGGCGATAACCTGCGCAACGGCCTCAATTCAAATCTCGGATTCAGCCATGAAGACCGTTCGGAAAACATTCGTCGTGCGGCTGAAGTGTCGGCACTGTTTTCCAGTGCCGGGTTGATCTGCATTGCCGCCTTCATTTCCCCCTATCGGGCAGACCGGGCACTCGCCCGAAAGATCTGCGGTCATAACTTCTTTGAAGTGCATGTATCCACGCAGCTTTCTGCCTGCGAGTCACGGGACCCGAAAGGCCTGTATAAAAAAGCCCGTGCCGGTGAAATACCGGACTTCACAGGTATCGGATCACCTTACGAAGAACCCGAACATCCAGATCTGGCCATTGATACCAGCCACGAACCACTGACTGTCAGCGTTCAGCGCCTTCTGGCGTTTACCCGGCAGAAACTCTCACTCGAGAACCCCCAGTAAAAACATACCCGTCCATGAATACCGTCACTTCACCTTTCGACTGAGGTCATCGACATCACGCCTCACACTCTTCAACTCACGCTCCTGGTCGCTGATATCACGCTTGAGGCTGGATATCTCACTGGAGCTGGAGTTGCCGTTTGAGCGCTTCAAGTCACTGACCTGCCCTTCCAGTTGTTTGATGCCGCGACCCTGTTCATCGAGCTGACTCTTGAGGCTGGCAATATCAGTGTCGCGGGTGCGACTGCCCGAACCGGAAGAGGCGTTATTGCGCTTGAGTTCATCGATCACCCTGGCCTGCTCATCGATGATTCTCTTCAGACTCGCCAACTCATTGGCATGGGTCTTTATCGCATCCTGCATATTTCGCACGTCATTCACGGAAATACCGGTATTGCGTATCTCATACCCCTTGATTCCCTCGTTATGGGTAGCGGCAATATTGTCAGACCCCGAAGCACTGAAAGAACTGACCTCCACGGCGGCGTGAGCCTGCGAAAACGCCAGCGCAACAAGAAGCGAAACCACCGTTTTCCCTTTGAACCTGATACGAGACAAACTGCCGGGGTTGGCCATGACTGAATTCCCTGTAAGCGCCGAAATGGCACAATGCTATGATTTGATTTTCGATGAATAGTTCATTGTGCCTATTCTTGTTGCCTGTCCCCTGCCTGCCACCCGCTTTATCGAGACAGGGCAGCCACTCACGAAACAGTTGAATTACAAATCTTCAACTCATTTGAATTGACACCTCTTCTTATTGAAGGAAGGACCTTTCCGATAATATTGAAAGATACATCCTCGACGATAAAAAACGTCTCAAGACACCCCACTTCACTCCAGATCAACTCATTATTCTTATCTGGAAATGTCTAACCCGACCCTTATTTGAAATAACTTCCCGGCCTCACCCCACCGTTTTTAAAGCACCATCTATTGACCGAGTCTTTTTCTGTAACAACCCTTCACAGAAACATCCTAAACAAACAGGTCCCCCCTCTCCTTCTTGACCCCACGCTTACATCCCCTTGTAATGTTAAAAACACGCCAACAAGCATCCGCTGTATATAAAACCTTCAGCTAAAGACCAGAGTCCACCTTGAGTAGAAAAAACAAACCATGGTCTCGAACAGGTGAGATCAACACCGACCTATCGAACGCACTCGAACGCCCCCTGTTACCGGGTATCAATTCCGACGCGATCAGTCATGAGCAGGTGCATGCCGGTATATCCGTCCATATTCCTTATTCCCCCGTGATGCAGCCCGACGACCTCATCATTTTTTATTGGGGCCGACATCAAACGTCGACACCCATCCGTCAACAGGACACTGAAAACACCATCGCCGGAATACTGTGCATTACCTACAATCTCATCACTCACGTTCAGTACGGCCTTGTCGAGCTTTACTATGAAATACATCGGGCAGATCAGCTCATCGGCACTTCCCCCCTTCTGCGCGTTACCGTCAGCCACCATGCACCCGTCACCTCAAAACAGCGTCAGCGCAAACGCTCCATGAAGCGACGCTTTCCGGCCAAATGAACAAGGCCCCCGGTGATCGCTCGCCGGGGGCCTTGTTCATTGCCTGATTGCCTCAGAATGCGAGTCGAAGACCCACATTGGCTCCCCAGGGTTGTTCGACCCGCTTGCCTTTCATGTAATCGAAATCTGCATGCACTTGCAGGCGTTCGGACAATGACACCGACACCCCCGCCCCCAGCTCCACGCGGGAACCGAAGAGGCTATTGTCGAATCGAGAGTCATTGACCCTGACATCATTGCTGCGCGAAAACTCCTGGGCTGCTGCCACACGCACATACGGCTGCAAGACACCGCCATCCTTGAGCGCAAGAGTACGCCCCGCGACACTGCCGACCTTGCCCAGCACCGATTGGGCATGATCATTCCGGGCCTGCAAGCCATTGTTCATACGGTAATCCTCCCCCCGAACCACTACGCCAGCCAATTGGGCGAAAGGCTCCAGAAAGTAGTTGTCGGGCAGCTTGATATGTCGCCCGAACTCCACCGACGCGCCCAACCCCGTGTTGTTGTAGTCGCCCCTTGCCTTGCCAGAATCGCTCATGGCGACATCGGACTTGTTGCGGAAGCGGTTGAACTTGAGCACGCCGTCCAGGTAGTAACCTTCGTCCGACAGCCAGGTGCCATAGGCTCCGACATAGTAGCTATCGACCTTGCCTGTAGTGCCACGGCTCAGGTCCAGATCGGATTGGCTGTAGCCCCCCATGACACCCAATAACAGTTGCCCATTGCTGACCGGAAGTGGCGCATCCGCCCCCAGCGACACACCCTGGCTCTGATGCCGGTAGTCGACGTCATCGCTGGTGGTGGCATTGAAACGACTGCCATAGGTCCGCATCCACCCGCCGCCCTGGCCACTGGCGCGCACCTCCCCCATACGACTGCGCAAGGTCGAAAGCTCGCTCATCCAGATGATCGGCGCGGCATTGAACAAGGCCAGTGCAGCGCTGGTTGAGGGGCTGATGGTCTTGCCGCTGCCGACGACGAACCAGTCATTACCCTGCTGCTCCAGCAGATAGGAATAGGTCCCCAGGTCAACCCTCCCGCCAATCAGACTGAACTGTGCATCGCCTCCCTCGGTATGCACGACTCTCAAGGGGGTCATATCCGGCGATACCACCTCGACGCCCGTGTTGCGGATATTCAGTCCGAACTCGCCACTGGCCTGCCCTTTCACCTCGATCAGATCGCCCACGCCGTTATCCAGATCGACACGCATGCCGAAGGTACCGGTACCGGACAGCGCGTTCAGCGACAAGGTATGAAACCCGCTCTCGCCAAAACTCACACGCCCGCCGTCCATGCTCAGCGACTGGATCGAATTATCGCCGACCATCTGCCAATGAGCCCCTGACTGAACGGCCAGGGTGTTGCCATTGATGATGTCACCGGTGAGTTGTGCATGGTTGCGCAAGGTGACGTTCAAGGTGCTGGCGTCATCGGAGACGAGGTTGCCGGTGAGGGCACTGTTATCAACCGCGAAATTCACGGTATGACCGTCCTCGAGCTCCAGCAGGTTACCGTTGCCGGAAAGCAGGCTTGAGTGATTCTGAAGGGTGATATCCACGACCGCACCAAAGGTATCCCATTGATCGACCTTGATTGCAGCCCCCGTGATGCCTTCGATGATAGAGTTATCGATCACTGCGCTGCTGGTGGTACCGGCATTGTCATTGTATGGCAGGTGCTCGCCTTCAATAATCCGCAGGCCATTCAGGTCACCCCGGATATGACTACCGCCTGAAATGACTGCATCCCCTCCCGATATCAGAAGCCCCCACCCTCCACCCGTCTCGGAGAAAGCGCCATAGACCTGGGTATTGCTCATTTCAAGACGGCTTAACTGGCTCAAGCCGATGCCATAAAAGATACCGGATATGTCACTGTCAGTGATCGTGGCCCATGATCCTGGTTTGGAGACACCAGGACGAGTTCCCAGCAATATGCCGAAATTCTGGCTATTCCTGACAATGGCCTGCTCAAGGATAACGCGGCTGTCAACTACATCAACGCCAGCATTGACCGTCCCGGACTTTACGACCACCCTTGAATCGTCAACCACCACATGATTGGCGACCCCTCCCTCCAGAATGTTCAGTATTCCGCCTCTGGTCACGGAATAAGAATGAACAGGCGTTGAAGACGTGACTGTTTCCTCCCGGCCACTCACTGGAATGGTCGCCAGGATGCCCTGCCCCGGAACATTGACCCAGACATGATCGACCTCTGCCCCCGCCTCCAACGCAAAAAGCGCACTCAGCGACATGAAGACAGAAGAAACACCAACCGCTTTTTTTCTATAAGACACCTTTCATACTCCCGATAATGGAAGTCGTCATGGTGATTTACAGATCAACGTCTAAAGATTTGAACCCCCGGTTCAAAAAGTAGGAACACTCCTAAATAAACGAACTCATAGTCCTACGGACTTTTCTGCAGCCACTTCATATCAGAGAAGCCATTTAAAAATAAAAACATTTACCGCCCTATTGACGCCCACTAAAAAAAACGATTACGTCAGCCACGCAGTTCAAGAATCCATTGGCCAATATCATCTTTTCTGCCATCCACCCTTACCCGGTCATATGAATATTTCCATGTAAGGTCGTACGTTATTATTTATTTTCAAGGAATAGAATCATGTCACATCAACCCCAAGTGCCCACCATCATTTCCGGTAACTTCCCCCGCGTACAGGACCCTGACTTGAAAGCGCCCGATGTCGCCGCGGCCTTTCATGATGAAGACACTCCGGGACTGTTACCGATTTCCGAGTTGAACAATCCGGTCATTGTCGATCTGGAAGTATGGGAAGGTGCTCGCCCAGGCTATACCTACAAACTGTTCTGGAATGGTGAAGAAATCGAGCCTTCAAAACCGATTCTTGATACTCACCGTCCTGGCGACCCTCTCACACTCGAGATTCCCGTCAACCTTCTGACCGAAGGCACACATACTCTGCAATATCAGACTTTAAACCCTGAAAGTCAGATCAGAAACGAGTCCAACATATTCAACCTGGTCATTGACAGGACCGCCCCGGGCGAACCGGAACTCAGTGCAATCCTGTTTCCTCCCGAAGTACAGAATGGATTGACCGCTGCCGAACTGGCACAACTGGGCGGCAAACTGGACGTGCAGATTGCGGGTTACACCGGCATGGCCAAGCACGACCGTGTCCAGACCTACTGGGGAGCGAACCCGGGGCCGGAAGCCACCGTCACCGAAGACGACATGGGCCTGGACAGGGTCGCCATTACCTTCACCCGTGCCTTTCTGGACAGCCAGGGAGATACGGAGCAACTGGTCAAATACAAGGTCTTCGACCGGGCTGGCAACCCCTCCATCGACTCCAATCCCATGCCCATTCTCCTCAAGCTGCAGGACATCCCGGTCAACTTCCCGGCTCCGATCATCGATCCGGCCTTGGGCACTCTGATCGATCATGCCGAAGCGCAGGCCGGTGTACAGGTGGACATCCCCAAGTACCCGGGGGCCAGCCCTTTCGATATGATCCGGCTGTTCTGGGGGCAGGATAACCCGATGGTGCCGGTCGCCTTGCCGCCCGGTAACGAGAACGAAGACATTGTGCTGTCGCTTCGCATTCCCTATGAAACGCTCAACAAGAACCCTGTTGGCACGGTGCAGGTCTTTTATGAAGTCACACGCCAGCTGGACCTGGCCGGTACATCGCTCAACAGTGTGATCGATGTATACCTGACGCTGCCCATTCCATCACCGCTCGATACCCTTATCGTTCAAGGGACCAGTGTGGAAAGTCCCGACACCACCGACAACTTCATTGATGAAGAAGACTATGAACTCAATGCGCTCGGGGTCGTCAAGTGGAATACCGATTTTGCCATCAGCGATAACCTGAACCTCTTCTGGGGAGAACAGCAAAAACCGCAGTGGTATCAAATCAAGGCATCGGATATTGCAGCCGCCAGGGATCTGTTGATTCCCATCGACAATGCAATCATGAAGGCCCAGGGCACGGGAGCGGAAATTCCGGTTCACTATACGGTGACCCGTGCGGGCAATCCCAACCCGGTCAAATGCCCGGTTCAATTAGTGACCGTCCGCTCCAAGGAAGAACTTCCGGGGGGCGCTGACGGGCTGGACGGCCCGCCCTTCAAACTCAACGATGTCGGTTTTATCGCCCCTATTCTCAACCCTAACGGGGCTGACCTGATCATTGCGCCTTATATCAATATTGCCGAAGGTCAGAAAATGACACTGACCTTCAAGGGCTTTGACAAGAGCAATAACCCGATCCCGGCATCCGACTATACGGCCAATAGAACACTGGACAGTAACGATGTTGCGAAGGGTTATACCTTTACCGTGCCCGACCTCAATCTTCGTACGATCTGTACCGGTTTTGCAGAAGCCAGTTTCCGTGTCGACCCGCCCGCCGGCAGCAACCAGAGTTCCGTTACTTCAAAAGTGACACGCGCGCCAGTGAACATGCTCGATTCGGTTCAACCGACCTGCATCATTCGTTAGGTTCTGTACGAAAAGTCGGCGAGCGAAGGTCAGGCAAGGCAAAAAACGGCGAGGAACGGTCGGAGTCGCGCTCGACTTGACGGGTTGTCAATGAGCATTCCGATCGGACTCGCGCACGAGCCGGTTTTTAACGCAGCATGACCGAGCGCAGCCACTTTACGTACAAAACCTAAGTAACAGTACGGGCCGTACACGGCCCGCACTGCACAATTTATCAGAGACATGAAAAATGGATACTTCACTCCTCTCTCAACAACAAGAACTTGAAAAACCGGAAATTCCGGCCGCACTTGAAAATGGAATACTGCCCATTGAGTTTCTCGACAAACCTGTCCCGGTCAAACTCAAGGTGTGGGCAGGCGCACGTCCCGGTTATACCTACCAACTGCTCTGGAATGGCATGACAGCCGGGCCGAAGAAACCGATTCTGGCTGGCCAGCAGCCAGGCGATGAACTGACCCTGGAAATCCCTGTGGCCTTGCTCACCGAAGGGCTGCACAAGGTGGCCTACGAAACGGCAAACCCTGAAAGCCAAGTCATGGACAGGTCTCCAGAAACGTCAATCGAAGTGGACCGCACCGCCCCCGGCAACCCGCAACTTGGCCCGATCATCTTCCCCGCCTTCGTTGACGACGGGCTGACGTCCGATGAACTGGACACGGTGAACAACGTGCTCAAGGGCAGCATTGCCAGTTACAACGGCATGAAAGAAGGCGATGTCATTCGCACCTACTGGAACCGGATTCCCGGTCCCATCGTCATGGTCAACAAGGACGATATGGGACTGCAAAGGGTGAATGTGGACTTTGTCAGGGCCTTTCTCGAAACCATTGGTGATATCGAGGCCCCCGTTCACTACACGGTGACTGACCAGGCCGGCAATCAGTCCATGGAGTCGGAGGCGAAGCTCGTCAGGTTGCAGTTGTCGGTCTTGCTACCTCTTCCTCTCCCCGGCGTCAAGGAAGCCACGGGCGACACCCTCGACCCGATCAATGCCCCCCAGGGTGCCACCGTGCAGATAGACACCAGCGCCCGCCTTGCCGCCGGCGAACGGGTCACCGTGCTGTGGCAGGGCCCCAAGGGCAGCGATGCCCGGGAAAGGATCGTCACCACCGCCGATGTGGGCAAAGTACTGGAACTCACCTTCACGGCAGAGCTGGTCAATGCCAACGCCGGTCAGACGGTCCAGGTGTCGTATACCGTCAACCGCCTCAACGGCAGCGTGGAGCAGTCCGGGACTCTCGCCCTGAACATCCTCGGCGGCACGATCAGGCTACCGGCCCCGACCATGGATACCGTCGGAGCCGATGGCGTCGTGATCCCGTCGAAAATCCCGGCATCCGGGGCCATCGTACGCGTGACCTACAGTGGCATGAGCCCTGGCGACAGCGTGGTGGTCAACTGGCGGGGTGCCCAGGCCTACGACACACCTGCACAGGTGGTGGGTGGCAATACCGAGCTGCAATTCAATATCGACAAGGCCCTGATCGAAGCCAGTGCGGGAGCGACCGCCACCGTCACCTACACCGTCACCCGTTCAGGCACGGCGACCCTGTCTGCGACGCTGTGGCTGACGATCCGGCAGGAACTGGTTTTCGACACGTCTCCCGTCACCCTGAAAGGCAAGGTCTATCTGCTCCCCCACTATCCCGACCTGTTGCCACTCATGCCGGCAGACACGACCGTGAAACGCACCGCCAGCGGTGGTCAGGCACCTTATGTCTACCGTTCGAGCGACCCGTTGGTGGCCAAGGTAGACGGCAATGGCCTGACCTCTGTACGCGGCAAGGGCACAGCCACCATTTCGGTCACCGACAGCCTGGGTGAAACGAAGAGCTATCGGGTCATCGTGAGCGGCGTCCTTCATTGCCTGGGGACAGGCGCGGGGTCCTACTCGAAGATGGCGGCAGCGGCAGAAGCTCAGGGTGCGCGCATGCCCTCCATCCAGGAACTTCATGAAATTCATCATGCCTACAACAACCAGTGGCCGATGGGGCATGGCAACTACTGGTCCAGCACGGTCGCCATGACCAATCTGGTCGGCTGGAAGTGGTACTACGTGAAAAATCTCGTCACAGGCGCAGACTTCAAATTGCTGCATCACAATGCCAGTCTTGGCGTCGCTATCCGCTAGGACCTCCCTGCGACATAGCTCGAATGCCCGGGGCGTTACCGGAAAGACGTAACGCCCTCTCCCCTGTTCACGCACCCGGCATACAGCCATTCCGTTCCAAGAGCCAGACCATGCGCCACCCCGCCATCCCGCCCAAACGCTTCGTGCGCCCGCCCACCTGTGAAGGGCACTTCAAGGTCAACGTCAACAGGACGCCCTTGCAGGTGTCGTCTCTGCTGGGCAGGTTGACCCTGCGCCCGGAGCTGTCACAGACACCCAGCCACTGGATCTGGAAAGTCATCGCTGACGGCAAGGTAGGCCATAAACGGACCAGCATCGGCCTGTTTTTCGACAAGGACCTAGAACCCGGCACCTATGACCTGATCGGCAATGAACGCATCAAGGTGGTCTACAACGAAACACCGCACTGGCAGAGCGTCATTTACCATTCGGCGCATTTTCAGGCCGGTCTGTTTACCCTGATCGAATCCGACCCTCAAAAGCAGCGCCTGCAAGGGCTGTTCAACTTCAGCATTCCGGCCATTGATTTCGAGGTCACAGACGGCGCTTTCGAGGTGTATTGCCAATGAGTCAGGCGCGCAGGAAATCCGCGATCTGCTGCGCAGACGCCGACAGACACTGCGCATGGCTCAACCCCGACACTTTCAGGGGCTTGAGATCATGATTGGCGGTCGGCAGCCAATGCAGTCTGATTGCAGCCGATAACTCATATCCCTGCACCGTTTCACGGTTGCCCAAGGCATCGCGCTCGCCCTGAACGATCAGGGTCGGCGTCTTCAGACCGGCCAGATGCGCCACACGAGGTTTCTCGGGCTTTCCCGTGGCATAGAACGGATAGCCCAGGCAGACCAGCGCCTCGGCCCCTACCTCATCAGCGATCAGGCTGGCCATCCTCCCCCCCATGGACTTGCCGCCGATGGCCAGACGACCAGCGACATGAGGTCGCACGCTGGCATACACCTCACGCCAGCAATCAAGCAGACGAGCCTGGGGATCAGGGGGACGCCTGCTGCCCTTCAGGCGACGCTGCGTCATGTAGGGAAACTCGAAGCGCAGGACGTTAACCCCACATAAAGCAAGGTCTTCAGCCATATCGTTCATGAAGTCGCTGTCCATCGGTGCACCAGCACCATGCGCCAGGATCAGAGTCACATCGCCATTAACCGCCTCCGACGACGCCGCCGTCCAGAGCCAGCCGTTGTCCCGAGCCAGTTGTACGCATTGATCCCTGTCAATGCAGGCCTCTTGCCCATTGCCCATGCTTGCCTCGCTTCTGATGAGTCTGCCAATAACCCGGAGCTATAACCGTGCGTAATGGCCCCGACCAAGCTGGATGGGATACACACCTAAATGAACACAACTAACAGTACCGCCTATAACTATCAGGTGGTTCGCCAGTTCGCCATTATGACGGTGATCTGGGGAATTGTCGGGATGGGCCTCGGCGTTTTTCTGGCCGCCCAACTGGTCTGGCCTGAACTTAACTTCAACTTGCCGTGGACAAGCTTTGGTCGCTTGCGTCCACTTCATACCAATGCGGTCATCTTCGCCTTTGGTGGCTGCGCGCTGTTCGCCAGCTCCTACTACGCCGTGCAACGCACCTGCCAGACCCAACTGTTTCTGCCAAAACTGGCAGCCTTCACGTTCTGGGGCTGGCAACTGGTGATCCTCCTGGCCGCCATCAGCCTGCCACTGGGTTACACCACCTCGAAGGAATACGCCGAGCTGGAATGGCCGATCGACATCCTGATCGCCGTGGTCTGGGTCGCCTATGCAATCGTGTTCTTCGGCACCGTGGCCAAGCGCACCACCAAGCATATCTATGTCGGCAACTGGTTCTTCGGTGCATTCATCCTGACCGTGGCCCTGCTGCACATCGTCAACAACCTGGAACTGCCGGTCAGCCTGACCAAATCCTACTCCCTGTACGCCGGTGCAACCGACGCGATGGTGCAGTGGTGGTACGGCCACAACGCCGTAGGCTTTTTCCTGACCGCCGGCTTCCTGGGGATGATGTACTACTTCGTACCCAAGCAGGCTGAACGTCCGGTCTACTCCTATCGCCTGTCCATCGTGCACTTCTGGGCACTGATCACCCTGTACATCTGGGCCGGTCCGCACCACCTGCACTACACCGCGCTGCCGGACTGGGCGCAGTCGCTGGGCATGGTGATGTCGCTGATCCTCCTGGCGCCAAGCTGGGGCGGCATGATCAACGGCATGATGACCCTCTCGGGCGCCTGGCATAAGTTG
>NZ_JBIVGV010000021.1:0-85132 GCF_044748865.1 Pseudomonas sp. NPDC089734
ATTACGAAGCGCTGCTGCCTTGGAACTGCTCGCCGGTCTCGCCTAGCTAAGCGCACCACCCATCATGAAGCTGGTGGGGTTTATGGAGCGCTTACATTTATACGACCTGAGCGGCAAGCTCATCGGTCAGACGTTCTACGATGCGGATGGCCTGAAAGCCAGCGTTCAATAAGGGGTCTGGCTGGATGACATGCCGCATGCCCAGTTGACGGCCAATTTCTCGGTACTGGGAGAGGTGAGCAACACCAAGTTGATCTACCTGCACACGGACCACCTGAATACCTCGCGACTGGCGATTGGCAGTACACAGGCCTTACTGTGGTGCTGGAACAGCGATGCCTATGGCGTGGGAATGAAGAGGATGTGGACGGGGATGGTGTGGGGACCACGGTCGTCTTACGGTTTCCGGGGCAGATTTACGATGTGCAGGCGTAACTGAACTATAACTACTAGCGGGATTACGACCAGCAGACTGGGCGGTATGTGCAGAGTGAGCCGATTGGGCTTGAGGGTGGATTGAATACTTATGGGAATGTTCTGGGTAATCCACTGAGATACTCCGATCCTACAGGGTTCAATCCTTTAGCCCGATGTTTCATTCCTGGTGTTGGACTGGTGGCTTGCGCGACTGCCGTGGAGGCAGTTGTATCTGCTTGTGCTGGTTGTGTTAATCCTCTAGATGAAGTTGAGTATGAAGGGAAGACTAAAGATCCCGGACTTAGGGAACAAGGGTATACCGAAAAGTGGACAGGAGTAGATTCTGACGGTGTATATCAATCAGGATTTAAAAATCCCAAGACTGGGAAATGGACTGGAGGGCATGAGTCGTCTAAAAATAATAAATTTTGGTGAGTTTATTGTTGTTTTAAGTGAGAGGTTTTGGTATGGATAGATTGGTACAGGTGACTCCGGGTATCATTCCTAAAGGCTATAATGATTTGTCGGATGCGGTTTTTTCTGCAGGAAATTTGGAGTCTGAGAGGAAGTGTAATTTGGTAAATGGTAGGGTTTTGGTTGGTTTTGAGTGTGACGGTTCTTCATTGGTATTACGTTTTGATAATGATTGGTGTTTGTGGGTGTCAGTGGGGAGTAACAAAGTAGACTGGGATGTAATGTCGGAAACTCCGAGCCTCGGAGAGGCACAGGATGAAGATGTTTTTTTAAAATACCCTAGTGGTAATGTGGTGTGCTGGAATCAAAGAAGATTTTTATCCGGGTTGTTGGGGAGGCAAATAGCAATATCACCAGGTGAGCAGTATCTGTTCCTATTTGTTCGAGGAGTGGCTGATTATATGTTTAGCGTCTTGGTTAATCAGGACTGTTTATGTGGGGTTTTCTTGTTTATATCTGAAGTTTGAATTGAATTGGTGATAGAAGGGCTTGATAGCTTGAGCTTAAAATTCTTTCCTGTTTGTGACATGTGCTAGGGCAAAATACGGTGTTTAGGCAGGAAAATATAATGGTGTTCGCTCAAGAGGCTTCGTATTGTTTTTCTATATTCGCCAGTTTTAAGATTTTGCACGTATCCTCATCTTATGATGGCGATCTCATTGCCCTTTACGAAAAGGTGGAGATAGTAAATGTCATTTTATTTTAGGTATGTGCTTGCATGTGGAGTAGGAGCTATGATCGGTTTCTAAGCTATAGAGCTAGTCATAATCGAAGCTGAGTTGTGAGGCTTAATGTGTTTCAGTGGATCATCAGGTGGTGATGTTACGCCAGGGAGAAGGGATGGGTAAGGTTCATTTGGCCAGTGTTTTTCTCTTTTGCTCATTTTCGTGTTGGGCTGCAGAGAGAGTCGTTTTAATAAAAACTGCTGAAGATGCCGCGCAAATTGGAGAGGCGATTGCTGGGATGGCTTACGGCAAAGAAAATGCAGAAAATCAAAAGCCGTATAAGGCGAAGTCGGATGGAGATGTATGGGTTGTACGAGGTACTTTACACTATCAAAAGGGTGGGGTTGTAGAGGTGAGGGTTAATAGATTTGATGGTTCGGTAGTTAGCATTAGCCATGGTAAGTAACTCTGGAGATGGTTGAGAACTGGGGGTGTAATTTTATTTTGGTTTGTTGTGAATGTGGAGTGGGGTTGGCTATGAGGGGCGTATTTATTTTAGTTGGTCGAATCTCTCACGCACACACACCTCGGTTTTAGAAGGGGCAATTTCCAATAAATGATGCGGGGGTAAGTGAGTGAGCGATTTATGTCGTAAAAAATTACAAATGATGTTGATGCTCCCTTTTGTGTTGGTAGGGAGCGTTTTTGTGGTTTGTAAGATGCTTAATTTCTCTGTGGTTGCAATTTCTAAATATAAAGTTATGTTGACGGAATTGGATCAGATAACACCTCCCGAAAGTGACCTACTGGAGGGGGAGGGTCGTGGTTATCAAACATATCGTGCTTTTGGTAGAAAAGATTATAGAAGTGAGCACTCAAGGGGGGCGGTATCATCTTTCTATATCCGTCAGTTTGAAAGTTCGGGTTGGTGGTCAACCCAAAAAAGTGATGGTAGTGTGAGTTTTTGTAAAAAAGGAAGCCTTTTTTCACTTTCATTTGCTGATGTTCCGAAGACTCGATACTCCATAGGCTTTGTGCTGGATGGGGATAGTACGAGTGCTGTTGCACGGAGTGATTGTCGCTAGTTTTATTTTGATTGTGGCTATCTGGGGGAGGAGGCTTACCAAGTAGGCCCGGTCTCATCCCCAACCCTACCGCCCAGACAAAACCTCAAAAGCCATGGAGCGCACTTCCTCAACCGGCAACAGAAACCGCCCGATCACTGGCAAATGATTCGAGATCAGCAGCGTGTCATCCCGGCGAACACGGGCATCGATGCGCTTCAGGCTCGGGCTGTAGAACAGGTAGTCCAGTGTTCTGTCCGGGCCGCTCACTCTTGTGTCGTTGGGGAAGTGGGTGAGCCATCGGTTGCGTTCGATACCGCTGGCTTCGTTGTTGCTGGGGATCATCGGGTATTTGTCCCAGAGCGTATGCAGCTCGCTGTCGGCGTTATAGCGGGCCTGTTGTTCGGCTGGCAGGCGCTGGTATTGGCCTAGTGGCAGCAGGTTGAAGTCTCCGCCGATCAGCCAGGGTGTGCCGCTGCTTTCAAACCGGTCCAGCAACTTGCCGGTGGTCTGTATCTGACGCAGCCGTGTGTCGTCGTCGGGCTGAGCACTAAGGTGGGTATTGATGACTGCAAGCTGCTCGCCGTCGCGTAATGGCAGGTAACTCACCAGCAAGGCCGGTTTGGGTTGAAATTGTCGGCGGATGATATCGGCGTCGGCAACCGGCAGTTGCAGACGCTCGGCATGATCGATCTTGTAACGGCTGAGGGTGGCCAGTTTCATGCCGACACTGCCCCGGATATGCGGGTCGGGTACGAAGTCGGCTTTCCAGTAGAAGGCTTCCGTGCTGCACGGGTACAGGTCTGTCACGCGTTCCTGGAGCAACGCCAGCTGGTTCTGATAGTCCGTGTTCTTGGCCCCGTCGTTCACTTCCTGCAACAGGACGATATCCGGTTGTTCGTCACGAATGACCCGTGCCACTTCATCGAGGTTATAAGCGATGTCTTCGGGGGTTGGCCGTTCTTCTTCACCGCTGCCATCGGCCATGTCGTACCAGAACACATAGCGCTTGCCTGCCAGGTACTGAATGTTCCAGGTCATGACTTTCAGCGCCTGGCCCGGTACGAGTGGCGGGACCTGGGTCTGCGGATTGCAGGTGGCCGTGACAGGTTCGCGGGCTTCAGGCCGCCAGGTCAGGCTATAGACCATCGCCAGCAGAAAGCCGGTCAGGAGCAGGCCAGTCAGCAGCAGGCGGGAAAGGATACGGGGCATCTACTCGGCTTGGAGCGCATGGCGCTCAGTGACGGGTTCGCGAACGAGCATAGCCGAGTAGAGCGCCATTGGCAGCCGGTTCGTCCCTCAGGCCTTGTGTTCCGGCTCGCTGACCAGCATGAAAAGACGGAACATGACGATGCCGGTGAACAGTTGCAGGAAGCTGCTGAGGCTGTCTATTGCCAGAGACACCGACGCGCTTTGCGGTTCAGGAAACAGGTAGAGGCTCACGCCTTCCAGCAGCGACAGGGGAATGTAGACGCACAGCACGCAGACAAGAATGCGCATGAAATGGCCGGTGGTCATCAGCATGCTTTCGCGCATGGCCATGAAGGGTGTCAGGTTGCGCAACACCATCAGGTATTCGCTGAACGCCAGTTTGATCATGACCCAGAGTCCAGGAAGGACAAACAGCGACAGGCCGAACATGATCAGCAGCGTGCTTATGGCTGACAGCACGGCGAAGGTTGGCCACAGGCGCAGAGCCATGGCCAGCAGGTCGCGTTTGCGGGGTTCCTCGCCCCGTGTCCGGGCATCGAGAAACAGAATCAGTGCGCTTGTGTAGAGTGGATAAAACAGCAACCCGACCAGCAATTCATAAGCCGGGGAGGCGTTGGCGGCCAGGGCATTGTTGACGGTCTGTTTGGCCAGGGCTTCAAGCACCACCAGTGGCAGGCACAGCATCAGGAGGCTGCCCAGGTTTCGCCGGAAAAAGTACAGCGAGTCCTGGATAACGTTCAGCGGATTCATGTAGGTCGGTCGCAGGCAAAAAAGCAGGCCGACACTTTAGCCCATGCCTTTTGTCGAACCAAGGCCGCTCATGCAAGGAGTCGGTCTTCCTTAACTTTTTATTCATCCAGTTGAAGCGTGCGGTTACGGACCCCATTAGGGAGGTGAAGTCCACTCATTCGACTGGACGAAGATTTCCAACGGCTATCCAGCGAGGTCGCCATGAACAGCGAAGAGCAAACCCTGATCGACGGTCTTTTCTCGAAACTCAAAAGCGCCGAGACAACCTCCGCTCCCCGTGATGCCGGGGCCGAGGCGCTGATCAAGGATCATCTTGCCCGACAGCCTGCCGCACCTTACTACATGGCGCAGGCGATTCTGGTGCAGGAGGCGGCAGTCAATCAGTTGAACCAGCAGCTCAAGCAGCGTGATGAACAGATTCAACAGCTCCAGGCCGAACTCCAGCAGGCCAGGGGGCAATCGACGAGTGCGCCGGCCAGTGGCGGCTTTCTGTCGAGCCTCTTCGGCGGCAGTGCTCCGCGTGCTCCACAACCCCAGGCTCAGCCTGCGCCGACCGCTACCGGTGGCTGGCGTGACGGGGCGGGCTTCAATCCGCCACCGTCACAGCCCGGCAATTATGCCCCGGCACCTGCCGCTCCCAGAGGCAGCGGCTTTCTGGGCGGCGCTCTGCAAACCGCGGCGGGTGTGGCGGGTGGCGTGATGCTGGCGCAAGGCATCAGCAGCCTGTTCGGTCATCACAACCAGCCTCAGGAAATTGTCGAGGTCATTCACGACGAGCCTGTCCAGACTCATGACTCGGGCGGGTGGGGGCAGCAGGATCAGCAGTACATGGCCGACGACAGTTACGACGATGGCGGCGACCTGTTCTCGGACGATGACTCGTTTGTCTGAGTGATGTCTGTTCGCGAATGAATGGCTCCTACTGAACGAGTGAGCGCGAATTCATTCGCGAAGCCCAAGCCGTAACCTCTCTCATGGCATACTGCGACACCTGCTGACTGATTGTCCGCGTCATGAGGAGTTACGGTGAAGAAGATCGCTGTGTTCGCCGATGTACAGAACCTCTATTACACCGTGCGTCAGGCGCATGGTTGTCACTTCAATTACGCTGCGCTGTGGGCGGACATCAGTGCGCGCGGCCAGATCGTTCAGGCGTTTGCCTATGCCATCGATCGCGGTGACAGCAAGCAGCAGCAATTCCAGCAGATCCTTCGCAACCTGGGCTTTACCGTCAAGCTCAAGCCATACATCCAGCGCAGCGATGGCTCGGCCAAGGGCGACTGGGATGTGGGGATCACCATCGATATCATGGACACCGCACCGCAGGTAGATGAAGTGGTGCTGGCGTCCGGCGATGGGGATTTCGATCTGTTGCTCGAACGCATCATCGCTAAACATGGTGTCGAAGCCGTGGCTTACGGTGTGCCGGGGCTGACGGCCAATTCGTTGATTCGTGCTGCCAGTCGCTATGTGCCCATCGAAGGCGCGCTACTGCTGAAGTAATGATCATTTTTCAAGGGTAGGCCCCAGTGCTGGAACGTATCGCTGTCATTGACTTTGAAACCACCGGAATATCGCCGGGCCATGGCTGCCGGGCGACCGAGATTGCCGTGGTGATCATGGAAGAGGGGCGTATCGTCGACCGCTATCAGAGTCTGATGAATGCCGGTGTGCGCATTCCTGCGTTCATCGAAGGCCTGACCGGAATCAGCAACAGCATGATTCGCACGGCACCTTCTGCCGAGCGGGTGATGAACGATGTCTGTGATTTTGTCGGTACAACGCCGTTGGTGGCGCATAACGCATCGTTCGACCAGAAATTCTGGGACTACGAGTTGTCACGTATCCAGCGTCAGCGCGAGCAAGGCTTTGCCTGTTCGATGTTGTTGGCGCGCCGCCTGATGCCGGACGCCCCCAATCACAAGCTTGGGACACTCACCCGTTATGCCCGCCTGCCCGACACCGGCAAGGCTCACCGGGCCATGGCCGATGCCGAGATGGCGGCTAACCTGACGGCGTACCTGACCAACGAGTTGCGTCAGACCCACGGTATCGCTGCCGTCTCTCATCAGTGGCTGTGCAAGCTGCAGAAGGTCCCGGCCGCCAGAATCAGTGAAGCGCTCCAGCGTCAGCGTGGATTCTGACCTGACTGCCCGAAGCCTGACCTCCTAACCTGTTCACATAGAGCCAGACATGTCTGCTTCCCGCCGCTTCCCCTTGCTGCTCATTGCTGCCTTCGTGGCTCTGTACCTGATCTGGGGCTCCACGTATCTGTTTATCCGCATCGGCGTCGAATCCTGGCCTCCACTGATGTTGGCCGGTGTACGGTTTTTGCTGGCTGGCAGCTTGATGTATGGCTTTCTGAGGCTTCGCGGCGTGCCCTCTCCGGGCTGGAGAGAGTGGAAAGCCGCTGCGGCAATCGGGTTTCTGCTGCTGGCATGCGGCAACGGCGGTGTATCGCTGGCCGAACATGCGGGCGTGGCTTCGGGTATCGCTGCGCTGGCGGTGGCCACCGTGCCGCTGTTTACCTTGCTGTTCGGTCTGTTGTGGGGCAATCGTACGACGCGCCTTGAATGGGCCGGGATATTCCTGGGCTTGCTCGGCATCGCCTTGCTCAACCTGGGGTCCAACCTGCAGGCCAGCCCTTATGGTGCGGCACTGCTTGTCTTCGCTGCTGCGGCCTGGGCATTCGGTTCGGTGTGGAGCCGACATCTGCCCTTGCCGACAGGCCCGATGGCCAGTGGAACACAGATGATCGCAGCCGGAGGTCTGTTGCTGCTTGGCAGCCTGATGAGTGGCGAACGGATGACGCATCTGCCGACGGCGGCCGGTTGGGGGGCGCTGGCCTATCTGGTGGTGTTCGGGTCGATCGTTGGTTTCAGTGCCTATGTCTACCTGCTCAAGAACGTGCGCCCGGCGGCAGCGACCAGCTATGCCTACGTCAATCCGGCGGTTGCGGTCATGCTGGGGGCGTTGTTCGCCGGAGAGACGATCGGTGCCGAAGAGTGCCTGGCGATGCTGGTCATCATCGGTGCGGTGGTGCTGATTGGCCTGCCGCAATGGCGCAAGCCGAAGCCGCCGCAAGCGTCCGGATCGTCCGCGAGCTAACCTGCGAGGGCCGGACAGGGTAAACTGCGCGCCTTGCAGTGAATTCCCCTACGGTATCCCCATGACATTCGCCTCTCTCGGCCTGATCGAACCCTTGCTGCGTGCCCTCGATGCACTCGGCTACCAGACCCCGACGCCTGTGCAGGCACAGGCGATTCCGCCGGTTTTGGCCGGTCGTGACCTGATGGCCGCCGCCCAGACCGGTACTGGCAAGACCGCTGGTTTTGCCTTGCCGCTGTTGCAGCGCCTGACCATGGAAGGCCCGAAGGTCGCGCCTAACTCGGTGCGGGCACTCGTATTGGCCCCGACCCGCGAGCTGGCCGAACAGGTGCATGAAAGCATTCGTCAGTACGCCGAACACCTGCCGCTGAGCACTTACGCTGTCTATGGCGGTGTGAGCATCAACCCGCAAATGATGAAGCTGCGCAGAGGCGTCGATGTTCTGGTCGCCACCCCAGGTCGCTTGCTGGATCTGCATCGCCAGAACGCGGTCAAGTTCTCGCAGCTGCAAACCCTGATCCTCGATGAAGCCGATCGTATGCTCGACCTGGGCTTCGCCGAGGAGCTGCGCGGGATCTATGCGACCCTGCCCAAGCGCCGCCAGACCCTGCTGTTCTCCGCCACCTTTTCCGATGACATCCGCCTGCTGGCCTCGCAGATGCTCAACGATCCGCTGAGCATCGAAGTCAGCCCGCGCAACGTGGCGGCGACTTCGGTCAAGCAGTGGGTGGTGCCGGTGGACAAGAAGCGCAAGAGCGAGCTGTTCATCCACTTGCTGAAAAGGCAGCGCTGGAGCCAGGTGCTGGTGTTCGCCAAGACCCGCGTCGGCGTCGATCAGCTGGTCGAGCGCCTTCAGGGGCTGAGTATCGATGCCGATGGCATCCATGGTGACAAGCCGCAGGCGACTCGTCAGCGTGCTCTGGACCGTTTCAAGGCCCGTGAAGTGCAGATTCTGGTGGCCACTGATGTGGCGGCCCGTGGTCTGGATATCGATGATTTGCCGACCGTGGTCAACCTGGACCTGCCGATCGTGGCCGAGGATTACGTCCACCGCATCGGACGTACCGGGCGCGCAGGCTTGACCGGCGAAGCAATTTCGCTGGTCTGTGCCGATGAAGTCGAGTTGCTGTCAGCGATTGAAGTGCTGACCCGCCAGACACTGACCCGCAAGGAAGAGCCTGATTTCGAGCCGGAACACCGTGTGCCGGTCACCGATGCCAGCGGCCAGATTCTCAAGAAACCCAAGAAGCCGAAAAAGCCCAAGGTGTCGGGCGGCAAGCGCAACCTGGGCAAATGGGTCGACAGTGGTGATTCGGAGCCGGTGGCTCCCGTGGTCAAGCCGGTACGCAAAGTGCCAGTTTTCAACACCGGACCACGCAAGAAGAAGCCCTGATTGACACCCGGTAGGAGCGAATTCATTCGCGATACGTCATTGAAGGCTATGGATTTTCCTCAGCCTCACGTGCCTCTCGCGAATGAATTAGCTCCCACTGAAGCGCTCATTCGCTCTTGGCGGCCAGCCACTCCAGAATCCCCGACCCGGCCGCCCGCCCGCTCGCAAAGCAGGCGGTCAGCAGGTAACCACCGGTCGGGGCTTCCCAGTCCAGCATCTCACCCGCGCAGAACACCCCCGGCAGTTGCTTGAGCATCAAGCGCTCGTCCATGGCCTCAAAGGTCACGCCGCCAGCGGTGCTGATCGCTTCATCGATAGGGCGCGGCTTGATCAAGGTCAGAGGCAGCGCCTTGATGGCCTGACTCAACAGCGCCGGATCATCAAAAGCCTCGCGTGTCGCCAGCTCACGCAATAGCGCCGCTTTCACGCCGTCCAGCCCCAACTGGCTGTGCAGATGCTTGGACATCGAGCGCGAGCCGCGAGGTTTGCTCAGGGCTTTTTGCACATCGTTGAGGGCTTTGCCCGGCAGCAGATCGATCTGCACAGTGGCTGAACCTGCCTGGTTGATCTGCTCGCGAATCCGCGCCGAGAGCGCATAAATCAGGCTGCCTTCCACGCCGGTTTCCGTCAGTACACATTCGCCCAGGCGCGGCGTGTCGTCGTGCAGACCAATGGCGATATTCTTCAACGGTGCGCCCGCGAACTTGCTGCGCAGCAACTCGCTCCAGGCAGAAACTTCAAAACCACAGTTGGCGGCCTGTAGCGCTGCAACCCCGACACCGCGTTCTTGCAACCACGGCAGCCAGGCACCATCGGACCCCAAACGCGCCCAACTGGCACCGCCCAAGGCCAGCAGTACGGCATCCGGCCTGATGGCCTGTTCGCCATCGGCATGAGCGATGCGCAGGCTGCCATCGACATTCCAGCCCAGCCAGCGATGGCGTGTATGGATGGCCACGCCGCTGTCGCGCAGCCTTTTAAGCCAGGCACGCAACAACGGTGCGGCTTTCATGTCAGTCGGGAACACCCGCCCGGAACTGCCCACGAATGTCTGAATGCCCAGCCCGTGAATCCACTCGCACAGCGCATCGGCATCGAAGTCGCGCAGCAACGGGGCAATGAAGGGGGCACGCTCGGCATAGCGCGACAGAAACGCCGGATAAGGCTCCGAATGGGTGATATTCATCCCGCCGACCCCGGCCAGCAGGAACTTGCGTCCCACCGACGGCATGGCGTCATACAGATCGACCTTGATCCCGGCCTGGCTCAAGACCTCGGCTGCCATCAGTCCCGCAGGGCCGCCTCCGATAATGGCGACGGATGAGGGAGAGGAGGGTGTCGAGTCGGTCATGGGGTGCAGAGTGTCGGTGATGGGAGGTCGGGCATTCTACCCGAGATTCAACGGTCGGCCTGATTTCGCGATGAGCGATGGATGCAGTGCGTTGTATGACGATGTATGGTTATGTGCTGCGCGTTCTTTCTGGAGGTCATCATGTCCACTATGTCTATACGTTTACCTGATGAAATGGCGGCTACCCTTGCCAGCCTTGCCAAAGCCACCGGACGCAGCAAGTCCTATCTGGCAATCGATGCCTTGCGCGAGTATCTCGACCGGGAGGCCTGGCAGATCGCCGAGATTCAAAGCGCCATACAGGAGGCGGATGCTGGCGATTTTGCCAGCGATGAAGATGTCAGCGCCGTGATGGACAAGTGGACAGGCAATGCGCGTTGAGTGGCTAAGAACAGCACTGAGGAATCTAGATGACGAAGCCGCTTACATTGCAGGGGATAATCCGCAGGCTGCCGCCGAGTTTGTTCTCGTCATAAAGGCGGGTGTAGAACAACTGGCTCTTTTCCCTGCGATGGGGCGAGAAGGAAGACTCAGTGGTACTCGTGAGTGGGTATTGCCTGACCGGCCATACATTATTCCTTATCGTGTTCGCGGCGGATGTTTGCAGATACTGCGAATCTTCCATACTCGCCGTCTGCCGCCGTCCCGCTGGTAGGCCAGATACTAATTCAGTCCCATCTCCTGCCAAACCCGCTGCGCACTGTGATGCAGTATCCCGTGTCGACGCGCCAGGGCCTGGCGATCCTTGCTGTAGCCGCCGCCAATAACCCCCATCACCGGAATGTCGCGTCCCAGGCAATGGCGCATGACGGCCTCGTCCCGTGTCGCCAGGCCTTCATCGGTCAGTTGCAGGTAGCCCAGGGCATCGTCCTTGTGGACATCGACGCCCGCGTCATAGAGCACCAGATCCGGCTGGTAGATCGGCAGCAGGTAATTGAGCAGGTCATCGACGACGTTCAGGTAATCCGCATCGCCCATGCCCATGGGCAGCGGAATGTCCCAGTCGCTCTGGGCCTTGCGGGCCGGAAAGTTCTTTTCGCAGTGCAGCGAGACGGTTATGGCGTCCGGAGTCTCGGCCAGGATGCGTGCCGTACCGTCGCCCTGATGCACGTCGCAATCGAAGATCAGCACTTTATCCACATGACCGCCAGCCAGCAGGTAATGGCTGATGACGGCCAGATCGTTGAAAATGCAGAACCCGGCGGGGTAGTCGTAATGCGCATGGTGTGTGCCGCCTGCCAGATGACAGGCCAGGCCGTGTCGGAGGGCCTGTTCGGCGGTCAGCAGCGAACCGCCGACTGCGCGGACGGTGCGTCGGGCCAGGTCTTCGCTCCAGGGCAGGCCCAGGCGACGTTGATCTTCCCGTGATAAATCCCCGCTCATGTAGCGCTGGATATAAGAAGGGTCATGAGCCAGTGCCAGAATGTCGGCCGGGCACAGTTCCGGGCGCAGGAGTTGATCGTCCTGCGCGACACCGCTATCAATCAGGTGATCGCGCAGCAGGCGGAACTTGTCCATGGGAAAGCGATGGTCAGCCGGGAAGGCCGGGCTGTAATCATCGTGGTAGATCAGCGGCAGGGACATTTTGCGTCCGGTCTGGGGTCGAAGCCGGATAGTGCCAGTAATGCAGGCTGTCGCACAGTGACCTGGCGTGCCGACAGGCTACACTGGCGCAATCATTTGCGTGGTAACAGGGAGGAATCGATGGAGCCGATACTCAAACTCGACAGTGCGCGGTTGCTGATGCGGCAATGGCGTGACGATGACCTGCCAACGTTCGCCGCAATGTGCGCGGACCCGCAGGTCATGCGCTACTTTCCCGAGCCCATGAGCCGGCTGGAAAGCGCGGCCATGATCGGGCGCATGCGTGGCCATTTTGCCGAGCTGGGGTTTGGCCTCTGGGCGCTCGAGCGCAAGGACAACGGTGCTTTCATCGGCTTTACCGGCCTGGGAGTGGTGGGGTTCGATGCACATTTCACCCCCGCAGTGGAAATCGGCTGGCGGCTGGCGCGTGAGCACTGGGGGCTGGGGTTTGCCAGTGAGGCGGCCTGGACCGTTCTGGGGTGTGGGTTCGAGCGCCTGGGGCTGGAGGAGATCGTATCCTTCACGGCGGTGAGCAACGAGCCTTCGCAAAAAGTGATGCAGGCCATCGGCATGCAGCATGACGTGGCCGATGACTTCGAGCATCCCCAACTGCCGGAGGAACACCCGCTCAAGCCCCATGTGCTTTACCGGATCAACCGCGAACAGTGGCTCAACACGCTCAAACCTTGATGAAGCCGGGCGCGTTAAATTCTGTATCATTTCAATCCCGCCGCGCAGGCCTTGCGGGCATGGGTATGTTTTGTGCGAGGAGTCGTGAATGAGCCAAGTGTTGGATGATCTGGTCGAGCTGCTGACGCTGGAACCTATTGAAGAAAACCTGTTTCGTGGTCGAAGCCAGGACCTGGGCTTTCGTCAGCTGTTCGGTGGCCAGGTGCTGGGGCAATCGCTGTCCGCCGCCAGCCAGACCGTGGAAGAGGATCGGCACGTTCACTCCCTGCACGGCTACTTTCTGCGTCCCGGTGACGCGGGGCTGCCGGTGGTCTATCAGGTCGACCGTGTCCGTGACGGCGGCAGCTTCAGCACCCGTCGCGTCACCGCGATCCAGAAGGGCAAGCCGATCTTCACGTGCAGTGCTTCGTTCCAGTATGACGAGGAAGGGTTCGAGCATCAGGCCACGATGCCGCAGATCGCAGGTCCTGAAAACCTGCCTTCGGAGCTGGAGCTGCTGACCCAGCGTGCGCACCTGATTCCCGAAGCGATGCGCGACAAGTTCCTGTGCCCCAAGCCCATCCAGTTTCGCCCGGTCACCGCTGAAGACCCGTACAACCCGAAGCCGGGCGAGCCGGTCAAGTATGTCTGGTTCCGTGCGGACGGCACCTTGAAGGACATTCCGGCACTGCACAAGTACATGCTGGCCTACGCCTCGGACTTCAATCTGCTGACCACTTCGCTGTTGCCCCATGGCAAGACCGTCTGGCAGCGCGACATGCAGGTCGCCAGCCTGGATCACTCGTTGTGGTTCCACAATGACCTGCGCGCCGACGACTGGCTGCTGTATGCCATGGACAGCCCATGGGCAGGCAACTCCCGCGGTTTTTCCCGTGGCAGTATCTTCAACCGCGCCGGGCAACTGGTCGCTTCGGTCAGCCAGGAAGGATTGATCCGCCATCGCAAGGACTGGGCATGAGCCTCAAGCATATTCAAAACTGGGTGTTCGACATGGACGGCACCCTGACCATCTCCGTGCATGATTTTCCGGCCATCAAGCGAGCGCTGGACATCCCGCTGGAAGACGACATTCTCGGGCATCTGGCGGCCTTGCCGGCGGATGTTTCGGCGGCCAAGCATGCCTGGTTGCTGGAGCATGAGCGTGAACTGGCGCTGGCATCACGTCCAGCCGAAGGCGCTGTCGAGCTGGTGCGAGAGCTGGCCGGGCGGGGCTATCGCCTCGGCATCCTGACCCGCAATGCCCGCGAGCTGGCCTACATCACCCTTGAGGCCATTGGCCTGGCGGACTGCTTTGCACGCGATGATGTATTGGGGCGCGACGAAGCCATACCCAAGCCGAACCCCGCGGGGCTGCTGAAGCTGGCGGGTGCCTGGGATGTAGATCCGACACAGATGGTCATGATCGGTGATTATCGCCACGACCTCGACTGTGGCCGGGCGGCGGGAGCGAAGACCGTGCTGGTCAACCTGCCCGAAAACCCGTGGCCTGAGCTGGCGGACTGGCATGTCGCCGATTGTGTGGCCTTGCGGGAGATGCTGTAGGAGCGAATTCATTCGCGATCACGTACTTTCGCGAATGAATTCGCTCCTACGGGCGGTTGAAGTCAGAACGGCTTGAACAACACCGCCTGGCCTTCGGGTGAGGTGAAGATGCCGTCACCGTTGTGGCCGACTTTCGGCACGATCACCACACGCTGGTTCAGACCTTCCGGATGGCGCTTCTGCAGGTACTTGAAGTAGTTCTGCCCGCGAGTCAGCCGGGTCGGGCCTTGAGCCTGTGCGGCACAGGTCTTGTCCAGCGCAGGGTGATTGGTGTCCGTGTCCAGTTCACCCAGCAGGTAGGTGATGTCGCGTTTCACGTAAGCCTTCTCGATGTCCGCAGGCTTTTCCTTGCCGGAGTAGAACGGCATTTTCTTCAGGCCATACTTCCAGTCGTCGAAGTTGGGGCAGCTTTGTGCTGAAACCGCTTCAGGCCGCTCGGCATCGAAATAGGCATAGGACGACGGGTTGGCGATCACGTAGCGCAGCTTCACGCCTTCACGGGTGAGCAGTGCATCTTCCTTGCCGCCAATCATCGCGTAACGCTGCACCACCTGAGCACCACCGGAGTGCCCGGCGATGACAATCTCCTTGAGGTTGGGGAACAGTTTGCTGTCGCTCAGACGCTTGAGGATATGGTCCAGAACGATGAATGAGCTGATCGGCTTGGGATTGACGGCTGTCGCGCCCTCCATCCAGCTGTTCTGGCGCCAGCGCAGGATGGAGTCGGACAAGTGGTGCGCCACGATATCCTTTTCATCCAGGAACTGCGGGGCGATCAGCAGGGTCTTGCTGCGCTCCTTGGACTGGTTGGCGGCGCGCTCGATGCTGCGCAGGTAGGTCTGGGCATTGCGCAGACGACCATGCAGCACGATCACGACGCGCTCGATCCGGGGTTTGGGATGGACCCATTCCTGGCTCAATCCCAATGTAGCCTGGGTGCCATTGATGGTCAGGCGATCCGGGCTGATGGATTTTACCGCTTGATCCTCGGCATGAGCGCCAAGGCTCGCGAAGGCAGTGCTTAACAACAGGACCAGAAGCGGTTTCATCATGTGTTCATAGACTCTTGGCGGCGAATGTATCGCATTGGTTGATTTGGCCTTGTGCAAAACCGGTCTTGAACCAGCGTACTCGCTGGGCGGACGTCCCATGGGTAAATGAGTCCGGCACAACCCGGCCACGACTTTGCTGCTGCAAGCGATCATCGCCAATGGCGTTTGCCGCATTCAGTGCTTCTTCAATATCACCCGGCTCAAGCCAGTTCAAACGCTTTTGTGCGTTATAGGCCCAGACACCTGCCAGGCAATCGGCCTGCAACTCCTGACGCACCAGCAGGCCGTTGTTGCCCTCCATGCGCTGGCCTCTCTGGCGGGCGGCCTGTACCTTGGCTGAAACGCCCAGTAGAGTCTGTACATGATGGCCCACTTCATGGGCGATGACGTAAGCCTGGGCGAAATCCCCCGCGGCCGAAAAGCGCTGGGACATCTCGCGGAAAAACTCCAGGTCCAGGTAAATCTGCTGATCGGCCGGACAATAAAAGGGGCCGGTGGCGGACGTCGCGAAACCGCAGGCCGAGTTTACCTGCCCGCGAAACAGCACCAGGATCGGGTCTTTGTATTGGCGGCCGTTCTGGGCAAAAAGGGCACGCCAGGTGTCTTCGGTATCGCCCAGCACGCTACGCACGAACTCGGCCTGCTGATCGTTGGCGGCTGGTGCCTGGCGAGGCTGCTGGCTGACTTGAGTGGGCTGCTGCGTCATCTGGCCTGTCAGTTGCCCCAGGATCTGTATCGGGTCCTGGCCGGTCAGCAGGCCGATGGCGACGATAATCACCACACCGCCCAGGCTGAGGCCCTTGCCGCCGATGCGCAGACCGCCGCCACTGCTACTGTCATCGCGGGCATCGACAACGTTGTCGCTGCGCCTGCCTTTTTTCCACAGCATTCCGGAAACCCTCCGCTGAACTCTAGAGAGTGTTGCTGGTGATACAGCCGTGCGCCAGTCCGGCTGTCACCCGCATGTATCGTTACACCGTCTGGCGAGCTTTTACCGGGTGTTCGTTCTGCGTCTCTACCGGCGGTGACGCATCGGCAAAGTGATTCACTCGTCGCAAGGTCTTGAAGCCGATCATCCAGGCGCCGACGACGCCCAACGTACACAGGCCGCCCATGATGGCCGCCGGTATCGGGCCGATGAGCGATGCACTGGTGCCTGCGCGGAATTCACCCAGTTCATTGGATGAGCCGATGAACAGCATGTTGACGGCATTGACCCGGCCGCGCATGGCATCCGGGGTCGAAAACTGGACCAGCGCCGATCGGATATAGACGCTGACCATATCGGCCGCGCCGGCAATCAACAGGGCAATACAGGACAGCCAGAACAGGGTCGAGAGGGCAAAGATCAGGTTCGCGACGCCGAAGACACCCACCGCCAGGAACATGGTCAGGCCGACATTGCGATCCAGAGGCCTCATGCTCAGGTAGACGCCGGTCGCCAGTTCGCCAAGGCTCATTGACGCACGCAGCATGCCGAGGCCCTGCGGGCCAAGGTGCAGGACTTCATGGGCATAGATCGGCAGCAGCGCCACCACGCCGCCGAGCAGCACGGCGAACAGGTCCAGGGAAATGGTGCCAAGAATGATCGGGCGGGAGCGAATGAAGGCGATCCCGGCGGTAAAACGCCGCCAGGCCCCGTCGCCCAGGTCTACAGGCTTGCCCGCGAAAGGCGTGGTGACGCGACTCAGGCACAGAATGCCGACCAGGAATGATGCGACGCAGGTCGAATACGTCAGTTCTGCACCGCCCAGTGCATACAGGCCACCCCCGATCAACGGCCCGGCGACGGTGGAGCAACGCATGATCACGCTGTTGGTGGCAATGGCCGAAGCGAGTTTTTCACGTGGCACGATCTGCGGCAGCAGGCTTTGCAGCGCAGGCCCGGTGAAGGCCCGTGCGCAGCCATAGAGCATGAGCGCGCCGTAGATCAGGCGAAGGTCTTGCAGGTTGAAGACCGAGAACAGCAGAAGGATCAGTCCGCACAGCGCCTGCACCGCCCAACTGATGCTCAGGATCAGCTTGCGGTTGTAGCGGTCGATCAGGTCCCCGGCGGGCATGAGCAGCAGCAACATGGGGATGAACTGGGCAAGTCCCACATACGCCAGCGACATGGGTTCGCGGGTCATGTCATAGACCTGCCAGGCCACGACCACGGCCTGGATCTGCATGGCGAACACCGCCATCAGTCGTGCAAGGATGAAATGGACGAAACCCGGTTCCCGGGACAACCTGGCTGATGGCGCGGAAGATTCAGAGCTCAAGACAGATATCCATGCGGTAAATACGCTGGGGCGTTATACCTTAGCGCATGCATCACCACACATGAAATAACTGACAGGTTTGCTGGGGAGTACCGTTACCTTTTTCGCGAATGAATTCGCTTCTACAGATATTGGGCGCATGGGACGCCGTCGGTAGGAGCGAATTCATTCGCGAAGAGGTCCAGGCTATCAACGCCTGACGAGCAGAACCCCTGATTCCATATGGTGTGTATAGGGGAACTGGTCGAACAGTGCGCAACGCTCGACACGGTGGGTGTCGTGTAGCTGGGCGATGTTGGCGGCCAGGGTTTCCGGGTTGCAGGAAATGTACAGGATGCGCTCGAAACGGCGGGTCAGTTCGCAGGTGTCCGGGTCCATGCCGGCGCGTGGCGGGTCGACGAACACCGTGCCGAAGTCGTAGCTTTTCAGGTCCACGCCTTGCAGGCGGCGGAAGGGACGTACGTCGTTCAGCGCCAGGGTCAGCTCTTCGGCGGAAAGCCGTACCAGCGTGATGTTTTCGACGGCGTTGTCTTCCAGGTTGCTCAGCGCGGCATTGACCGAGGTCTTGCTGATCTCGGTCGCCAGCACCTTGCGCACGCGGGTGGACAGCGGCAGGGTGAAGTTGCCGTTGCCGCAATACAGCTCCAGCAGGTCGTCATCACGCTCGCCCAGCGCGTCATAGGCCCAGTTGAGCATCTTCTGGTTCACGGTGCCGTTGGGCTGTGTGAACGCGCCTTCGGGCTGGCGATAGCTGAACGTGCGACCGGCGACCTCCAGTTTCTCGGTCACATAGTCGCGCCCGATCACCAGACGCTGCCCCTTGGAGCGACCAATCAGGCTGACGTTCAGCTCTGTTGCCAGAGCTTCGGCCTCGATCTGCCAGGCCTCACCCAGCGGGGAGTGATAGCACATGGTGATCATGGCATCGCCGGCCAGGGTGGTCAGGAACTCGACCTGGAACAGCTTGTGATTCAGCGTCGGGCTGGCCTCCCAGCGCTCGCGCAGCACCGGCATCAAGGCATTGATACGTTCGCTGGCGATGGGCAGGCCTTCGAGCAGGATCGGCGTCCTGTTATCGCCGGGGGCGAACATCGCGTAATAGCGTTTCTGGTCCTCGCGCCACAGACGAAACTCCGCACGCAGGCGGTAGTGCTCGCGGGGCGAGTCGAAAACCTGCGGCTCAGGTGCGTCGAAAGGGGCCAGCAGCTCGCGCAGGCGGACGGCTTTTTCTTCGAGCTGACGGTCGTAGCTTGCGGGATCGAAAGGAACACTCATGCGTTGAACCAGCCCAGTTTGATCACGAACAGGATCGACAGAATCACCAGCGCCGAATTCAGCTCGCGCCCACGCCCGGACAGCAGCTTGATCGCCGTCCAGGAAATGAAGCCGAAGGCAATGCCGTTGGCGATGGAGTAGGTGAAAGGCATGGCCAGCGCCGTGATGACCACCGGTGCGGCGACAGTGATGTCGTCCCAGTCGATTTCAGCCATGCCGGAAGCCATCAGCACGGCGACGAACAGCAGCGCTGGGGCTGTGGCGAAGGCCGGTACGCTGCCTGCCAGTGGTGCGAAGAACAGCGCCAGCAGGAACAGCACGGCGACCACGATGGCGGTCAGGCCTGTGCGGCCACCGGCGCTGACGCCCGCAGCGGATTCGATATAGCTGGTGGTGGTCGAGGTGCCCAGCAGCGAGCCGGCCATGGCTGCCGTACTGTCGGCGATCAGTGCACGGCCCATTTTCGGCATGTGCCCGTCCTTGCCCATCAGCCCGGCGCGCTTGGCAACGCCGATCAGGGTGCCGGAGTTGTCGAAGATGTCCACGAACAGGAAGGCGAAGATGATGCTGACCAGACCGACGTCCAGCGCGCCCATGATGTCCAGTTGCAGGAAGGTCGGAGCCAGCGAAGGCGGCATCGAGACCACGCCGCCGAATGGCGTGAAGCCCAGGCCGATGGATACGAGTGTCACGGTCAGGATGCCGATCAGGACGGCACCGCGTACCTTGAGCTTGTCCAGCGCCACGATCAGGAAGAAGCCCAGGGTCGCGAGCACCGGAGCCGGTTGTTTCAGGTCGCCCATGCCGATCATGGTGGCCGGGTTGCTGACCACGATGCCGGCGTTATGCAGGGCAATCAAGGCCAGGAACAGGCCGATACCGGCCGCGATGGCCGAGCGCAGGGGCAGGGGAATGCTGTTGATGATCCATTCGCGGATGCGGAACAGCGACAGCAGGAAGAACATCACCGCCGAAATGAACACCGCACCCAGTGCCACCTGCCACGTATGGCCCATGTGCAGGACCACGGTGTAGGTGAAGAAAGCGTTCAGGCCCATGCCCGGTGCGAGGGCAATCGGGTAGTTGGCGATCAGGCCCATCACGGTCGAGCCGATGGCCGCCGCCAGACAGGTGGCGACGAATAGCGCGCCCTTGTCCATGCCGGTTGCACCCAGAATGCTCGGGTTGACGAACAGAATGTAAGCCATGGCCAGGAAGGTCGTGACGCCCGCGAGAATCTCGGTCCTCACATTGGTGTTGTGTGCCTTGAGTTGAAACAGCCTTTCCAGCATGTCTGGCTCCCCATGACGCGGCCTGCGTCGTGAATGACTGACCCCCAGAAGCAAAGCACAGGCTGACGCAGCAGCTTGTGGTTTTTTGCGGGTCGGAAAAAGCCGCGCATCATACCAGCAGCTTGCGACTATGGCTGCTGGTGGATGATAAGAGGAGCGATCTTGTGCGTTCGGTCAGGTTTTATGCTGAAAACCGGCTGTCAATCGGCGTCGAGCCAGTGCTCCAGGTCCACTGCGTTCAAGGGCCTGGAAAACAGGTAGCCCTGCCCGACGTGGTAGCCCTGCTGGCGAAGGATCTTGTATTGGCCTTCGGTTTCGATGCCTTCGGCCACAACCTTCAGATGCAGGCTCTTGCCGATATGGATCACGGCATCGCTGAGGGCCTGGCTGGTGGCGTCGTTTTCCAGGTCCATGACAAAGCTGCGATCGAGCTTGAGTTCCTGGATCGGCAGGCGACGCAGGTAGCTCAGGCTTGAATAGCCGGTGCCGAAATCGTCCATGGCCAGTTGGATGCCCAGTTCATGAACCGCTTGCAGCACATTCATCGTGCTGGGGTTGGTGTCCATCAGGATGCTTTCGGTCAGTTCCAGTGTCAGGTCCTGAGGCCGGAGCCGGTGTTTGTCCAGCGCGCCCATGATCGTGTCGGGCAGGTCCAGATTATGGAAGTTGGTTGGCGAAATATTGATCGAAATGGTCGGGATGTGCAGGCCTTTGCGACGCCAGATGCCCAATTGCCGGCAGCCTTCGCGTATTGCCCAGAGCCCCAGGTCGCCAATCAGGCCGCATTCTTCGGCCATGGGGATGAAGCGTACTGGAGAGATGACGCCCAGTTCCGGGTGTGTCCAGCGCGCCAGGGCTTCGATCCCGTACAGCGTGCCGTCCAGCAGGTTCACCTGGGGCTGGTAGTGCAGCTCCAGCTCGTTGTGTTCCAGCGCATGTCGCAAAGCGTTTTCAAGCGCCTGACGCTCCTGTGCCAACTGGTTGAGTTCGTGGCAGAAGAAGCTGAAACGGCCACGGCCGGCACTCTTGGCCTGGTACATCGCCATGTCGGCACGATGAATCAGGGTGCCCATGTCGCCCCCGTCTTCGGGAAAGACGCTGATGCCGATGCTGGCCGAGGGCGCGAGGGTGGTGCCTGCAATGTGGCAGGGCTGGCTGAGTGTCAGCTTGATCTGCTCGACAATATCAGTGACATGGACGTTGTCGCATTGCGGCAAGACGACGATGAACTCATCCCCGGACAGGCGGGCGACGATGTCGCTTCGACGCCTGTCGGCCCGCAGGCGTCTGGCGACGGTTTTCAGGAGCTCATCGCCAGCGGGATGGCCGAGCGAGTCATTCACTTGCTTGAAGCGATCCAGGTCGATGAATAACACCGCCAGGTTTTCCCTGTTCCGTCTGGCCATGTTCAGTGCATGTTCGGCCTTGGCGTTGAGCAGGCTGCGATTGGGCAGTTCGGTCAGGCTGTCGTAGAACGCCAACTGGCTGATGTGTGCCCGGGCCTTTTCCCGCTCCAGGGCCAGCGCGCAAAGCGGAACGATGACATCAATCAGTTGCTGGTGAAACGAGGAGGGGCCACGCACTTCCTTGTAATAGAGCGCCAGAGTGCCGAGCGCCCGGTTATTGCTGCCCATGATGGGCGTTGCCCAGCAGCTTTTCAGGCCCAGTGGCAGTACGTGATCCCGAAGACGCTCCCAGTCAGGATCGTTCTCGATGTCGCGGGATATCACGGACTGGCCGAAAAATGCAGCTGTCCCGGAAGCCACGACACCTTCGCCGATAGCGAGACCTTCCAGTCGCTGGGCATAGCTGGCGGGCAGGCTGGGCGCTGCCAGCGGGTGCAGGTACCCGTCATCGGTTACCTGCAGGACCGACATTGTCACTTCAGGCGCAATGCGCTCGATTTCACGGCAGGCCAATGCCATCAACTCTTCCAGTGGGACTTCGCGAACCATGGCGTTGAGCATGCTGTGTTGCAGCACTTCATGGATTTTCGAGCTGGTGATGTCGGTCAGGATGCCGACGGTGTTGATGATCCAGCCATTGCTGTCCAGAACCGGGTTGATCGTCAGGTTGCACCAGATGCGCTCACCGTTCTTGATGGTGATCAGCTCTTCGGTCTTGTAGGAATCGCCCCTGAGCAGATGTGAGCGTGCATGACGCACGAGATCGGTCGTGAGCTGAGGCACCAGCAGAGCAATGGGACGAGAGCCGCAGACTTCCTCGAGGCTATAGCCGGACATGCGCTCGAAGCCCGCATTGACGTACACGATTTTCCAGTCGCCATCGGTGATGACGATCGCGTTGTCGGAGTGTTCCGTGACCAAGGACATCAGGCGCAGACGCTCGCCTTCCTCATGCGGTTTGGGAATGTGCATGCAGATCTCGTTACCGAAGGCCGGGATGGCTGTTCAACAGGGAGTCCAGACTCAATATCACAAAGCTATTAAGCCGAGAAGGGCGATTCTGATCCCCTCATCACAAATGCCATCAGTCGAGACGGATGCATGGGTGGGGGCGTTTTCTGTCCTGGCCTGGAAAGGGGCTGGAAAGCCCGTAATCACGGGCTTTCAGGGATGAGGCAACTCGTCACGCGACAAAAGACCACACAACCTGTGTTTATGAATGGGACTACTCTTTCATCGTCGGTTGACCTGCGTCATTGCGCCAGCGCATGAAGTATGAACCGAAAGCATGAAATCCGCGTCGAGATACTCACCAGAAGATGTCCGATGCACGACTCCATGACCGTGGGGGCAATCGCCGATGGCTTGATGCTATCGGCTGGTATCACCTGATAGAGGAAGAATCATGTTCGGTTTGGAGGCAATAGATCTTGCCCGCATTCAGTTCGCATTCACGATTTCGTTCCACATCCTGTTTCCTGCCATCACCATTGGTCTGGCAAGTTATCTGGCGGTGCTCGAAGGCTTGTGGCTGAAAACCAGCAACGACGTTTATCGCGACCTTTACCATTTCTGGTCGAAAATCTTTGCCGTCAACTTCGGCATGGGCGTGGTCTCCGGGTTGGTCATGGCGTATCAGTTCGGCACCAACTGGAGCCGGTTTTCCGATTTTGCCGGTGCGGTCACCGGGCCGCTGCTGACCTATGAAGTGCTGACGGCCTTCTTCCTCGAGGCCGGGTTTCTCGGTGTCATGCTGTTCGGCTGGAATCGCGTCGGCCGTAACCTGCACTTCTTCTCGACGGTCATGGTGGCCATCGGCACCCTGATCTCCACGTTCTGGATTCTGTCGTCCAACAGCTGGATGCAGACGCCACAAGGGTTTGAAATCATCGACGGTCGTGTGATTCCGACCGACTGGTTCGCGGTGGTCTTCAACCCGTCCTTCCCGTATCGCCTGGCGCACATGTCGATTGCCGCCTTTGTGGCGACCGCGTTCTTCGTGGGGTCTTCCGCCGCCTGGCACCTGCTGCGTGGCCGCGATACACCTGCGATCCGCAAGATGCTGTCGATGGCCATGTGGATGGCGCTGCTGGTCGCGCCGCTGCAGGCGGTGGTCGGTGACTTCCATGGCTTGAACACGCTCAAGCATCAGCCGGCGAAAATCGCGGCCATCGAAGGGCACTGGGAAAACGTCGGTGACGAACCGACGCCTCTGATTCTGTTCGGCTGGCCCGACATGAAGGAAGAGAAGACCAAATACGCCCTTGAAATTCCCTACCTGGGCAGCCTGATCCTGACCCACAGCCTGGACAAGCAGGTCCCGGCGCTCAAGGAGTTCAAGCCGGAAGACCGTCCCAATTCGACCATCGTGTTCTGGTCGTTCCGGATCATGGTCGGCCTGGGCTTCCTGATGATCTTTACCGGTTTGTGGAGTCTCTGGCTGCGCAAGCGCGACGCCCTCTACAAGTCCCGTCCTTTCCTGTACCTCGCCTTGTGGATGGGGCCATCGGGTCTGATCGCGATTCTGGCTGGCTGGTTCACCACTGAAATCGGCCGTCAGCCCTGGGTTGTCTATGGCCTGATGCGTACGGCGGATGCTTCGTCCGGACACAGCGTTGCGCAAATGAGCATCACGCTGGTGCTGTTCGTGGTCGTCTACTTCCTGCTGTTTGGCGCCGGTCTGGGCTACATGATGCGTCTGGTGCGCAAGGGGCCGAAGAAACACGTCGAGCATACGCCGACAGGCGGTCCGGGCCAGAAACGCACACCGGCTCGTCCGCTCTCTGCTGCCGAAGAAGGCGCTGAAGAGAACGACACACTCGACAGCCTGAGCAAGGGGAACTGAGTCATGGGCATCGATCTTCCACTGATCTGGGCTGTCATCATCATCTTCGGCATCATGATGTACGTGGTGATGGACGGTTTCGACCTGGGCATCGGGATTCTCTTCCCGTTCATGAAAGACAGCTCCGATCGCGACGTGATGATGAACACCGTTGCGCCGGTCTGGGATGGCAACGAGACATGGCTGGTATTGGGCGGCGCAGCGCTGTTCGGTGCCTTTCCCATGGCGTATGCCGTGGTGCTGTCGGCCCTGTACCTGCCGCTGATCTTCATGCTGATGGGGCTGATCTTCCGGGGCGTGGCCTTCGAGTTTCGCTTCAAGGCCACTGAAGCCAAGCGTCACCTGTGGGACAAGGCGTTCATCGGCGGTTCACTGGTCGCCACCTTTTTCCAGGGCGTTGCGCTGGGGGCCTTCATCGAAGGCATCCCGGTCGTCAATCGCGAGTTCGCGGGTGGTTCGCTGGACTGGCTGGCACCGTTTCCGATCTTCTGCGGCCTGGCCTTGATCGTGGCCTATGCCCTGCTGGGATGCACCTGGCTGATCATGAAAACCGAAGGCTCGTTGCAGCAGGCCATGCATGATCTGGCACGCCCTCTGGCGCTGGTGATGCTGGCGGTCATCGGCATTGTCAGTATCTGGACCCCGCTGACGCATGCGGACATCGCGGCCCGCTGGTTCAGCCTGCCCAACCTGTTCTGGTTCATGCCGGTGCCGATCCTGGTGCTGGTCACGATGTACGGGCTGTTCAAGGCCGTGGCTCGTAATGCCCATTACACGCCGTTCCTGCTGACACTGCTGCTGATCTTCCTGGGATACAGCGGCCTGGGCATCAGCCTGTGGCCGCATATCGTGCCGCCTTCGATTTCGATCTGGGAGGCTGCGGCTCCTCCTCAGAGTCAGGGATTCATGCTGGTGGGGACGCTGTTCATCATCCCGTTCATCCTGGGGTACACCTTCTGGAGCTATTACGTGTTCCGGGGCAAGGTGACCGCTGAAGACGGTTATCACTAGGTTCTGTATGAAAAGTCGGCGAGCGAAGGTCAGGCAAGGCAAAAAACGGCGAGGAAGCGGAGTTGACGGGTTGTCAATGAGCATTCCGAGCCGGTTTTTAACGCAGCATGACCGAGCGCAGCCACTTTACGTACAAAACCTAGTCTGGATTAGAGGAGATTGGCGATGTCTGGCAAAGACTCGATGCACGATAAAGATCCGGCAATGAGCAAACCGCTCTGGCAACGATTGGCCTGGCTGGCGGGTATCTGGGCAGGGAGTGTCTTTACGCTGTTCATCGTAGCCAGCCTGATGCGCATGTTCATGAATGCAGCGGGACTGACCACCCACTGATTGCCATGCACTGAATTCCCATCCCGTGTTTGTTGACACGGTTTTATAACCCTCCTTATCAGACTGTGTGAAAACTACTGCGCTCGGTCATGCTGCGTTGAAAACAGGCTCGGAATGCTCATTTACAATACGTAAACTCCGCTTCCTCGCCTGTTTTCGCCTTGCCTGACCGTCGCTCGCTACGTTTTCACACACTCTGCAGTGGAGGGTTTTTTTTAGGTTATTTATTTACGGGCTTTCAGAATGACGAACTTGGGTGTCGCGGCGACTTGTTCCACGCCACGGAACAGCCGTGCGAGCTTGCTGTGATAGCCCAAATGACGATTGCCCACGATATACAGTGCGCCGCCGACCACCAGTGCAGATCGTGCCTGCAGGAACATGCGCCATGCCAGGAAATCGCCGACCACCTGTTGCTGATGGAAAGGCGGGTTACAGAGCACCACATCCAGTGAGTCGGGCTCCTGACCGGCGAGGCCGTCGGCGGCCCGGATCACTACTTCTCGTTCTCCCAGAACCGACTGCCAGTTCTCGGCCGCCGACTGCACGGCCATGAAGGACTCATCCACCAATGTGTAGTGGGCCTGAGGGTTGTCGAGTGCGCTGGCGATGGCCAGGACACCATTGCCGCAACCCAGGTCGGCGACCCTGGCCGTGCCGAGGTTTTTCGGCAGGTAAGGCAGGAAGGCGCGGGTGCCGATGTCCAGTCCGTCACGGCAGAACACGTTGGCGTGATTGATCAGTTCGATGGCGGGCTGGTCGAGGGTGTAGCGGGTCGGGTAGGGCGAGCTCAGGGGCTCTCTGCTTTCCGGGGTGGCGAACAGCAGGCGGGCTTTTTTCACGGCCAGCGATGCCTGCACCGGGCCTACGTATTCTTCCAGCAGATCACCGGCCGAGCGCGGCAGGTGCTTGACCATGGCGGCGGCGATCACCCGTGCGCCGGGGGCCAGTTGGCCTTGCAGGCGAATGAGCTGTTCCTCCAGCAGGGCCAGCGTCTTGGGCACCCGGATCAATACCCAGTCGAAAGGGCCGGTCAGGGGCGCGCTGGCGGGAATCAGCGGTACGGCGTCATAGGCCATGCCATTGCGCGCAAGGTTTTTCTCCAGAGCCTGGGCCGCCAGATACGAGTCCGTGCTGCTGATGACGGTGGCATGCTGTGCCAGGCTGGCGGCCAGGGCGCCGAAGTTATCGTTGAGAACCAGCACCTTGCTTTGCAGCGTCAGGCCGATTTCCGCGACATGGTTGAGCAAGTATTCATCAGCGGCGTCGAATGCCTGCAGAGGTTCATCCTGTTGCTCGGGTTGGCGGATGAGGTCAAGTTGAGCAAAAGGGCTGGTAAGCAAGGGCATGGCTGGCAAAACTCTGGGCAATCGACGTATGTCACATAAGCCCGGAATCGGGCGGGCTCGCTGAGGCCGGTAGTTTTACGTACTTTTTGCGGTTTGGCACTCCGTATGATCAGAACATTCCACTCAAGGCTGCCTGCACGGCGGCCGCAGTCTTGTTGCAAACCCCCATTTTCTGTATCGCGCTGGCGATATGGAAATGGATGGTTCGTTCCTTGAGGCTGAGGATGATTGCGATGTCGCCGGCGGTCTTGCCTTCGGCGGACCATTTGAGAATTTCGATTTCTCGTTGTGTGAGGTTTTTCGATTGCGAGGGAGACAGTGAGTTAAGTTCCATGGGATGCATGATCGCCTCCATACCTTTGATGGCGAGATGTTTCTAATTGTCTTTGTAGTCTAGGAACAATCCCTTGAGTAATAGCCGTGGGAAAACGCATCCAGACGAGTGGTGTGATGGCTTTCTTGAATGCCAGAGAGGTGTTTCTGGCTGAAATGATGATGGGGGCGTGGTTGCTTCTTTCGTGTTGTAGAAGCGCTCGACCAAAGAGCATCAGACTCAAGAACCAAATACTCTAAATGGATGTCTGTGCGTCGACAGGCCAAGGCACTACAAACAGCCGGTGTTTATCGGGCGCGCTTTGGGGGAGACTAGAGGCCCATACACCCCTGCCAGCCCGGAGTCAGAAACACACCATGACCACCAGCGAAGACAAGTTCACCCGTCAGACCCTGCAATGCGTGACGCCGTTGACCCACAACCTGTTTACCCTGCGCACGACCCGTGATCCGGGGTTTCGCTTTCGCGCCGGGCAGTTTGCACGCCTTGGCGTGACAAAGGCGGACGGCAGCACGGTCTGGCGTGCCTACTCGATGGTCTCTTCGCCTCATGACGAGTTTCTGGAGTTTTTCTCCATCGTGGTCCCGGATGGCGAGTTCACCAGCGAGTTGAGCCGCTTGCGTGAAGGGGACACGCTGCTGGTCGAGAAGCAGGCGACGGGTTATCTGACGCCGGATCGCTTTGTCGATGGCCGGGATCTGTGGCTGTTGTCCACAGGCACGGGCGTCGCGCCTTTTCTTTCGATCCTTCAGGATTTCGAGATCTGGGAGAAGTTCGAGCGCATCATCCTGGTCTACAGCGTGCGGGAGTCCAGAGAGCTGGCTTATCAACAGCTGATCGCCGAGTTGATGGCGCGCGATTACCTGGCCGAGTACGCAGAGAAATTCCTGTTCCTGCCCACCGTCACCCGCGAGCAACATCCGGGGGCCTTGCATGGCCGCATTACGACCCTGATCGAGAATGGCGAGCTGGAGCGAGCGGCCGGTGTTGCGCTGACGCCCGAGCATTCGCGCGTGATGATCTGCGGCAATCCGCAAATGATCGATGACACGAGAGCAGTGCTCAAACAACGGGACATGCAGTTGAACCTGACCCGTCGCCCGGGGCAGGTGGTGGTGGAAAACTACTGGTAGGCGTGAATTCATTCGCGAAGACAGCATTCCAGGCAATGGATGTGTTGCGGATCCTCCGGCCTCTTCGCGGATGAATCCGCTCCTACAGGTCAATCCGGTTCGCTGTCACGCGCTTATCCCGACATCACAGCGGGCGAGTCGGGTCCACGGTAACGGGAGCCGCAGGTTTGTTCTGTTCCTTCAGCAGATCCCGGATCTCGCCCAGCAGCACTTCTTCCTTGGACGGTGTCGGTGGCAGGGTCGGGGCCTTGGCTTCTTCGCGCTTGAGGCGGTTGATGGCCTTGACGCCCATGAAGATGGCGAAGGCAACGATGACGAAGTCGATCACGGTCTGAATGAATTTGCCGTAAGCCAGCAGTACGGCCGGGGTATTGCCTTCGGCGGCTCGCAGCGTGATGGCCAGGTCACTGAAGTCCACACCGCCGATCAACAGGCCCAGCGGAGGCATGATGACGTCGCCGACGAACGACGAAACGATCTTGCCGAATGCTGCGCCAATGATGATACCGACGGCCATATCGACCACATTACCTTTGACGGCAAAGGCTTTGAATTCGCTTAATACGCTCATGGGCGCTCCTTGTTACAAATGGATGTGATCGGATTCAGTGTAATGGAGCAAGCCCTGTCTTGCCCGGTCCACCTGCAATCGACCGAAGCCGGCGTGGGAAGTTTTATCGAATCCGGTAAAAACCAGCACCCGGCGGCAGGTCTCGTGCTGCGTTATCATGGTCCTTTTTACGACTGGGGTTGCCATGGCCAAGGCAAAACGTTTGTACGGCTGCACAGAGTGCGGCGCGACTTTTCCCAAGTGGGCAGGCCAGTGCAGCGACTGTGGTGCCTGGAACACACTGGTTGAAACCATGCTGGAAAGCGGCGCGGCCGCTGCGCCCAGTGGACGCACCGGCTGGGCCGGTTCTCAGGCTCAGATCAAGACCCTGGCCGAAGTCAGTGTCGAAGAGATTCCGCGTTTCTCCACCAAGTCCACCGAGCTGGACCGTGTGCTGGGTGGCGGGCTTGTGGATGGTTCGGTGGTGTTGATCGGCGGTGATCCGGGGATCGGCAAGTCCACGATTCTGTTGCAGACCCTGTGCAACATCGCCGAGCGCATGCCGGCCCTGTATGTGACGGGCGAAGAATCCCAGCAGCAGGTGGCCATGCGTGCGCGGCGTCTGGGCTTGCCTCAGGACAAGCTGCGGGTCATGACCGAAACCTGCATTGAGTCCATCATCGCCACCGCCCGTGTCGAACACCCCAAGGTCATGGTGATCGACTCCATCCAGACGATCTTTACCGAACAACTGCAATCGGCTCCCGGTGGCGTGGCACAAGTGCGGGAAAGCGCGGCATTGCTGGTGCGTTATGCCAAGCAGAGCGGCACGGCGATTTTCCTGGTGGGCCATGTCACCAAGGAGGGCGCGCTGGCTGGCCCCCGCGTCCTGGAACACATGGTCGATACCGTGCTGTATTTCGAGGGCGAGTCCGATGGGCGCTTGCGCTTGTTGCGCGCCGTGAAGAACCGTTTCGGGGCTGTCAACGAACTGGGCGTGTTCGGCATGACGGACAAGGGGCTCAAGGAAGTCTCCAATCCATCGGCGATTTTCCTGACCCGCGCCCAGGAAGAAGTGCCCGGCAGTGTGGTCATGGCTACCTGGGAAGGCACTCGACCGATGCTGGTCGAAGTTCAGGCACTGGTCGATGACAGCCACATGTCCAACCCGCGCCGGGTGACGCTGGGGCTGGATCAGAATCGCCTGTCCATGCTGCTGGCGGTGCTGCATCGCCATGGCGGCATTCCGACCCATGATCAGGATGTATTCCTTAACGTGGTAGGCGGTGTGAAAGTGCTGGAAACGGCGTCCGACCTGGCGCTGATGGCGGCGGTCATGTCCAGCCTGCGCAACCGGCCATTGCCCCATGATTTGCTGGTATTCGGAGAGGTGGGGCTTTCCGGAGAAGTCAGGCCGGTGCCCAGTGGGCAGGAGCGTTTGAAAGAGGCCGCCAAGCATGGCTTCAAGCGTGCCATCGTGCCAAAGGGTAATGCCCCCAAGGAAGCGCCGGCCGGGTTGCAGATCATTGCCGTTACACGCCTTGAACAGGCGCTGGATGCGTTGTTCGAGTAGGAGCGAATTCAGTCGCGAAGGCATTCTTTCTGACGGTACAGATAGTGTGAATGTCGCGGCTCTTCCCGGATAAATCCGGTCCCACAGGTTTCCTGTTTGCTGATCGACAGTGCAGCGTCAGGAACACTGCGGGACCTTCCACCGATTTGTTCAGACGTCGATCAGGGCTGCCAGCTCCCGATCCAGTTCGGCAGGATCACCCAGATTCAGTTCCACCAGCCGCTTCAGGTGGCTGATGGAGCCCAGCCCGATGTGCAGGCAGACGAACCCGAGGTGGTGGTTATCATCGTGGGTCAGCTTCACGTCCATCTTTACGTAAACATCGTCGCTGAGGTGGATGTCGACCAGAAAGTGCTCTTTCGGATCGCCTGTCCAGGGTTCAGGTCGCTCGATGAGCATCCCTTTCAGGGACAGGTCAAGCAACTGCACTTTCCAGGTGTTGTTACCCTGGTAGAGGTCGGTCTTGGCGTCGAAAGCGATGCGCTTGAAACGACGACGATCTGCGGGTGAGTCGGTCATCAACTGAACTCTCTTGGTAACGACTGACGGTCGGTCAGCGGACAGGCCACGATAATGGCACCGTTGTCTACGCAAGATAGACCTGAACGGGTCTGCCGAACAGTTCCCGCGCCGATTTTTATTGCTGGCCAGGGCAATGAACCCTGTTATTTCTTTTCTCCTGTTCAAAGGCCGTCTAGACCATCGTGGGGGGTGGCCTTTCGCTGCGACAGAGCTAAACTCGCATTGCTTGCCTTCTAGTCACTCTGCTGGAATAGAAAAATGAAAAATAATAATAGCCTTATGCGGCATATCCCCTGGTTGCTGCTCGCAATCGTGGGGGCTTGTGCCTTGGGGGTTGTGGCACTGCGTCGTGGCGAAGCAATCAACGCCTTGTGGATTGTGGTCGCTGCTGTTGCCATCTATCTGGTTGCTTATCGTTACTACAGTCTCTTCATTGCCAACCATGTCATGCAGCTCGATCCGTTGCGTGCGACACCGGCAGTGGTCAACAACGATGGTCTGGACTATGTGCCGACCAACAAACACATTCTTTTCGGTCACCACTTCGCGGCCATCGCAGGTGCGGGTCCATTGGTCGGTCCGGTACTGGCCGCACAAATGGGCTATCTGCCCGGCACGCTCTGGCTGATCGCCGGTGTGGTACTGGCCGGTGCGGTGCAGGACTTCATGATCCTGTTCCTGTCCACACGCCGTAACGGTCGCTCGCTGGGCGACATGGTGCGCGAGGAAATGGGCCGTATTCCCGGCACCATCGCCCTGTTCGGCTGCTTCCTGATCATGATCATCATCCTTGCGGTGCTGGCGCTGATCGTGGTCAAGGCCCTGGCCGAAAGCCCATGGGGCATGTTCACCGTGATGGCGACCATTCCGATCGCGATGTTCATGGGCGTGTACATGCGCTACATCCGCCCGGGTCGCATCGGTGAAATCTCGATCATCGGCGTGGTTCTGTTGCTGGCTTCGATCTGGATCGGCGGTTCGGTTGCGGCCGATCCGACCTGGGCACCGATGTTCACTTTCACCGGTGTGCAGATCACCTGGATGCTGGTGGGCTACGGTTTTGTCGCCGCCATGCTGCCGGTCTGGCTGTTGCTGGCCCCGCGTGACTACCTGTCGACCTTCCTCAAGATCGGCACCATCGTGGCCCTGGCCATCGGTATCCTGATCCTGGCGCCCGAGCTGAAAATGCCAGCCCTGACCCAGTTCACCGACGGCACTGGCCCGGTCTGGAAGGGCACCCTGTTCCCGTTCCTGTTCATCACCATTGCCTGCGGCGCGGTGTCGGGCTTCCATGCCCTGATTTCCTCGGGCACCACGCCCAAGCTGCTGGATAACGAAGTCAACGCTCGTTATATCGGTTACGGCGGCATGCTGATGGAGTCGTTCGTGGCGATCATGGCGATGGTGGCGGCTTCGGTCATCGAGCCAGGCGTGTACTTCGCCATGAACAGCCCGGCCGCTGTGGTCGGCAGCGATGTGGTGTCGGTAGCGGCCAAGGTCAGCGAGTGGGGCTTCCTCATCACGCCGGACCAGCTGACCGCCGTGGCCAAGGACATCGGCGAGAACACCATCCTGGCCCGCGCCGGTGGTGCACCGACCCTGGCGGTCGGTATCGCGCAGATCCTTCACCAGGCCCTGCCGGGTGAGAACACCATGGCGTTCTGGTACCACTTTGCGATCCTCTTCGAGGCGCTGTTCATCCTCACCGCTGTCGATGCCGGTACCCGTGCCGGTCGCTTCATGCTTCAGGACCTGCTGGGCAGCTTCGTGCCAGCCCTCAAGCGCACCGAGTCGTGGACCGCTAACGTCATCGGCACCGGTGGCTGCGTGGCCCTGTGGGGTTACCTGCTGTATCAAGGCGTGATCGATCCGCTGGGTGGCATCAACACCCTGTGGCCACTGTTCGGCATCTCCAACCAGATGCTGGCCGGTATTGCCCTGATGCTCGCCAGCGTGGTGCTGATCAAGATGAAGCGTCAGCGCTATGTCTGGGTCACCGTACTGCCAGCCTCGTGGCTGCTGATCTGCACCGTCACTGCCGGTCTGATCAAACTGTTCGACAGCAACCCTGCCGTCGGCTTCCTGGCCCTGGCCAAGAAGTACAGCGCAGCGGCGGATGCCGGTCAGATCCTGGCTCCGGCCAAGAACATGGACCAGATGCAGCACGTGATCTTCAACGCTTACACCAACGCTGGCCTGACGGTGCTGTTCCTGTTCGTGGTGGCAAGCATCCTGTTCTACGCCCTGAAAGTCGGCAGTGCCGCCTGGAGCAAGACCGAGCGTAGCGACAAGGAAGCCCCGTACAAAGAAATGCCACCGGCATCGCAGGTGTGAACGTGACAGTCACCAGAGGATCGGCCCATGTTCAATGACCTCAGTCGCCTCGGCAAATACCTCGGTCAGGCCGCACGCCTGATGGTGGGCATGCCGGACTACGACAACTACGTCGAGCACATGACGGCCACTCACCCGGACAAGCCGGTGATGAGCTACGAGGAGTTCTTTCGGGAGCGCCAGGAAGCCCGTTACGGTGGCAAGAGTGGTCCGAAGTGTTGCTGATCCTCTGAACTGCGTTATTGTCTGACCCGACGCGCCACAGGCCTGTGCCTGTGGCGCGTTGTCATTTTTGTCCTGCCAAGGAGCCCCAATGAGCGAATTGCAACCCATCCCGGTCACGGTACTGACCGGTTTTCTGGGCGCCGGCAAGACCACCTTGCTGCGTCACTTGCTCAAGGCCGAACACGGCTTGAAGATCGCCGTGATCGAAAACGAATTCAGCGATGCGGGCATCGACAGTCAGTTGTTGGGCGACGACCCGGTGCAGGTGATGACCCTGTCCAACGGCTGCGTGTGCTGCACCATCCACACTGACCTGACCAAGGCGCTGTACTTGCTGCTGGAGCGGCTGGACAGCGGCGAAATCGCCTTCGACCGGCTGGTCATCGAGTGCACCGGGCTGGCGGACCCGGCCCCTGTGGCCCAGACCTTTTTCATCGACGAGGAACTGCGCGAGCGCTATATCCTCGACGGCATCATCACGCTTGTGGATGCGGCCCATGCCGACACCCACCTGACCCAGACCATTGCCCAGGCCCAGATCGGCTTTGCCGACCGCCTGCTGGTGAGCAAGCGCGACCTGGTGGATGAAGAGGCCTTCCAGGCACTCTCCGCTCGTCTGACTCGCATCAACCGTCGTGCGCCGATTCGTGTCGTAGAACACGGCAAGATCGATCTGGCTGAACTGTTGGATGTCAGGGGCTTCAACCTCAATGCCGATCTTGGCGGTGGCGTGACGCTGCGGCCGCTTGCGCCGGTCGGTAATTCCACTGACCGGATTTCCAGCCTTGTACTGCGCAGCGACAAGCCGCTGGATATCGACAGGCTCAGCGAGTTCATGAACGAGCTGCTTGAAGACCACGGCAAGCAACTGCTGCGTTACAAGGGCGTGCTCAATATCGCGGGCGAACCGCGTCGCATGGTGTTTCAGGGGGTGTTGAAACTCTATGGTTTCGACTGGGATACCGAATGGGCAGAAGACGAAACACGCGAAAGCGTGATCGTGTTCATTGCCGACGATTTGCCGGAGGAGAAGATCCGGGCGGGGTTTGCAAGGATGGAGGGCGCCTGAGGCGTTCCGAGTGACAGCGCGTTACGAAAAAGCCCCGGCTCGCGAGAGTCGGGGCTTTGTGTTTCATCGCTGAAGCGAGGCTGTCTTAAGCGCCGTAAACCGGCAGCTTGGCGCAGATGGCCTTGACCTTCTCGCGAACCGCGTCGATCACGGCTTCGTTGTTCAGGTCAGCCAGGATGTCGCAGATCCAGCCAGCCAGTTCCTTGCACTCTGCTTCCTTGAAGCCGCGAGTGGTCACTGCCGGGGTGCCGAAGCGCAGACCGGAGGTGACGAACGGGGAGCGTGGGTCGTTCGGTACGGAGTTCTTGTTCACGGTGATGAATGCACGGCCCAGAGCGGCGTCGGCATCTTTACCGGAGATGTCCTGCTTGATCAGCGACAGCAGGAACAGGTGGTTTTCAGTACCGCCGGAAACCACGTCGAAGCCACGTTCGATGAACACGCTTGCCATGGCCTGGGCGTTCTTGACCACTTGTTGCTGGTAGGTCTTGAACTCAGGTTGCAGGGCTTCCTTGAAGCAGACAGCCTTGGCCGCGATGACGTGCTCCAGCGGGCCGCCTTGTGCGCCCGGGAAAACAGCGGAGTTCAGCTTCTTCTCGATGTCGGCGTTGGCGCGAGCCAGGATCAGGCCGCCACGTGGGCCACGCAGGGTCTTGTGAGTGGTGGTGGTCACGACGTCGGCGAACGGAACCGGGTTCGGGTAGACGCCCGCAGCGACCAGACCGGCTACGTGAGCCATGTCGACGAACAGGTAGGCGCCGACCTTGTCAGCGATTGCGCGGAAACGGGCGAAGTCCAGAACCTGCGAGTAGGCAGAGAAACCGGCCACGATCATTTTTGGCTTGTGCTCGACGGCCAGGCGCTCGACTTCGTCGTAGTCGATCATGCCGTTGGCGTCGATGCCGTACTGAACGGCGTTGTACAGCTTGCCCGACGAGCTGACGCTGGCGCCGTGAGTCAGGTGACCGCCGTGAGCCAGGCTCATGCCCAGAATGGTGTCGCCGCCTTGCAGCAGGGCCAGGTAAACAGCCGAGTTGGCTTGCGAACCGGCGTGCGGCTGGACGTTGGCGTAGTCGGCACCGAACAGCTCCTTGGCGCGGTCGATGGCCAGTTGCTCAACCACGTCGACGTACTCGCAACCGCCGTAGTAACGCTTGCCTGGATAGCCTTCGGCGTACTTGTTGGTCAGAGCCGAACCCTGGGCTTCCATGACCGCCGGGCTGGTGTAGTTTTCCGAAGCGATCAGTTCGATGTGCTCTTCCTGGCGCACGGCTTCTTGTTCCATGGCGGCGAAGAGATCGGGGTCGAACTTGGCGATAGTCAAATCACGGCTGAACATGGCAGTCCTCGAGGGTTGGAGCAGAAAAGGGGGGCATTCTACCTCATCGGGTTTTATCTGGCATATGAAAGGGGTTCATTTGTCGATGAGGGGGATGCAAGTGGGGGGGAGGCAAGTCTCAAGCTACAAGCTACAAGCTACAAGCTACAAGCTACAAGCAAGAGCAGACCGCAGCGTCCTTTGCTTTTTCTTGAAGCTTCCAACTTGCCGCTTGCCGCTACTGTTCCTGTTCGACCTAGTCGAACATGAACAGCGCATCATTGCTGAACTGCGCCTCGAACTGCGAGGCGGGCATCGGGCGGCCGAAGAGGTAGCCCTGGACTTCGTCGCAACCGTGCTCGCGCAGGAACTCGAGTTGTTCATGGGTCTCGACGCCTTCGGCGATTACCGCAAGGTTCAGGCTGTGGGCCATGGCGATAATGGCGCGGGCGATCTGGGCGTCCTGTTCGCCCGAAGGCAGGCCGTCGACAAAGGTGCGGTCGATCTTGAGGATGTCGATCGGGAACTGCTTGAGGTAGTTCAGCGACGAGTAGCCGGTGCCGAAGTCATCGACCGCGATGCTCAGGCCAAGGTTCTTGAGCCCGTCCAGCATCTGCATGGCTTCGTTGACTTCGCGCATCAGAATACTTTCGGTCAGTTCCAGCTCGAGGCACGCCGGTGGCAGGCCGGTTTCGCCCAGCATGTGAGCGATACGTTTGCCGAGCTGTCCATCCGAGAACTGACGGGCAGAAATGTTCACCGAGACCTTGGGCACTCGGACCTTGGCCTGATGCCAGCTCTTGAGCTGGCGGCAGGCTTCGGCCAGCACCCAGTCGCCGACTTCCACCACCAGCCCGAGTTCTTCCAGGACCGGGATGAAGTCGCTGGGCGGTACCAGGCCGCGGCGTGGATGCCGCCAGCGCAGCAACGCTTCGGCACCGGTCAGGCGTTTGCCGTCGCCGCTGAACTGGGGCTGGTAATAAATCGTGAACTCTTGCTGTTCCAGGGCATGGCGCAGGTCGCTTTCCAGTTCCAGACGTTCCAGGGCCGTGGCGTTCATGTCGGCCTGATAGAACTGGAAGTTGTTCTTGCCGCGTTCCTTGGCGTGGTACATCGCGGTGTCGGCGTTTTTCATCAGCTGGCTCAGTTCGTTACCGTCCTGAGGGCTCAGGGCGATACCGATACTGGCGGTCACGAAGAACTCGCGCCCTTCCAGCACGAAAGGGGTCACCAGGCTGTTCAGGATCTGCTCGGCCACGTGGATGGCCCGGTTCAGGGCGATGTCGCGTGTGGCGCCCGGTTGCAGCAGCAGGGTGAACTCATCGCCGCCCATGCGTGCCACGGTGTCATCGTCGGCAACGCAGGCCAGCAGGCGTGTAGCCATTTCCTTGAGCATGCGGTCGCCGGCGGCATGGCCCAGGGAGTCGTTGATCGGTTTGAAGCGATCCAGGTCCAGGAACATCAGGACCACCCAGGCCTGTTGCCGCTCGGCCTGTTGCAGGGCCGAATGCAGGCGATCCTGGAACAGGGTCCGGTTGGGCAGGTGCGTCAGGGCGTCGTAATAGGCCAGGCGGTGAATACGCTGTTCGCTGGCCTTGCGCTCGCTGATATCGCTGAAGAAGCACACATAGCTGGCCAGGTCGCCTTCATCGTCCACCACGGCTGTGATACCGACCCAGGCCGGGTAATTCTCGCCATTGCGACGCTTGAGCCAGACCTCTCCTTCCCAGGTCCCACGCTGATTCAGCTGTTTGAGGATGTAGCGCAGGTGGGCCTCCTGTTCTCCATCTACGGTCAGCATGTTGGGAAGCTGATCGAGCACCTGCGAGACGTCATAACCGCTGACACGGGTGAAGGCATCGTTGGCCTGCACGATATAGCCCGCCGGGTCGGTAATGAGGATCGCGGACGTGGAGTGCTCGAAAACGGTGGCGGCCATGCGCAGATCCTTTTCTGCGCGACGCTGGGTGCTGATATCGCGGCCGACACCCAATATGCCTTCGAAGGTGCCGTTCTCGTCCCACACCAGAACCAGTCGCAGTTCGACGGGGATCTTGCGGCCGTCGGCGCGCAGGCAGTCGAACAGGTATACCTGGGTCGGTACATCCTGGCGCAGTCTGGCGAGCTCATTGGGTTTGTCGAGAACCTTGTTGATACGCGCTATCAGGTTGTAGAAGCCCGAGAGCTGCAACGGGTTGGCAACCGTGGCGCTCCAGCCATTCTTGAGGATCCACTCGGCGCTGTAGCCCAGAACGCTCTGGACCGAAGGGCTGACATAATTGGCTTCAAGCATGCTGTCGGTGGAGAAGATCACATCGCTGATGCTTTCGGCGAGCATGCGGTAGCGTTGCTCGCTGTCACGCAGAGACTGGCTGGCCGCCACCTGTTCGGTAATGTCCTTGGCGACACCGATGATCCGGGTGACCAGATCGTCCTTGTCACGCGCCAGTGCCTGTTCGCGGATATCGAAGCAGCGCCAGTTGTGTTCGCTGTCGCGAAAGCGCAGGACACACTGCAGCAACTCGTTGTGCCCGTGATGGCGCTGGCGCAGGCGCATGTCCTGATAGCTCTTGGCGTCGTCCGGGTGCAGCAGGATTTCCCAGAAGAACTCCCCCATCGCGTGCAGCTCGCCCTTGCTGTAGCCCAGCGTCTGCCCGAGGTGGTGGTTGCTGTAGATCATGCGTTGGCTGAGGACGTCCTGCACATACAGGTGATCCGGTACGGTGCGTACCACATCCGACCAGAAGCGTTCGCGCTCCTGCAACGACAGTTCGATCTGCTTGCGGCTGGTGATGTCGCCAATGCTGAGAATGACGGCATCAAAGTCGGACTGGGCCTCGGGCAAGCGTAATACCAGCCACAGATGCTGGTCCTGGCCGGATTCCTGGGTCAGGCGGATCTCCAGTTCAAGCCGCTGTTGTCTATTGAGAACCGCATGAATCACCTGGATGCCGATACCGGGGCGGGTGCGGGATTCGCCCTCGATCAATTGTTGCCAGGCCTGATCGCCACAGTCGATATTCAGCAGGCTCAGGGCAACCTGATTGACCTCCGTAATGCGCAATTGCTGCAACAACCTTTTCAAGTGGCCCGGCTGTGTTTCGCGCAAATGGTCGAAGTCTTGCGATGTGTGGACCTGAAGGGTTTCAAGCTGCTCGGGCAGACCGGACATGTCCAGTACACAGATGGCAACACCGGCGCCCTCGAAAATGTCCTGATAACGGCGGCGGCTCTCCAGCAACAGGCGCTGGCGACGGCGCAGGCTGAGGATCGCAGCCAGCGGCAGAAGTGAAAACAGCAGGCCGATCATGCATTTCAGGATCAGGGGGGCAAGAAGCTCCCGGCGTGCCTTGTCGGCATCGTACAGGCCGTGCAGTTGCCAGTCGCTGTTGCTCAATGGCTGAAGCAGAACGCTTTCGGCATGGTCGGAGTCGCTGGTCATGGCCACGTCGCGCAGGATGATCCGTTGCGTGATGCGGTTTTCGAGACGCCACAGGTACGGGATGTCCTGATTGGGCTGTTGCATCAGGGTTCTCAGCGCATCCGGTGCCAGACGCACGACCCAGTAGGCCCCCGTCATGCCTCCGGATTGATGCACGAACATGTAGATCTGTGAGCCGTTTTCGGAATTGGTGTAGTAGTAGGTGCGGCCCAATGCCTGCTGAAGCGCGCCTTTGAGAAACGCTCTGTCGGGCGTGTTGTCGGCACTGTCCTTGATCACTTCGCCTTCAGGGCTGAGCCAGACAATGCTGCGCAGGGAGGGAAGGGCCTCGCGCAGTTTCTCCTGTGTCGACTTCTGCTCCGGATCCTGCTTCTCCGAAGGCATGGCTTCATCGAGCAGGTTCATGGTGATCTGCGCACTCAGGGCCATGTTGAGGCCCAGGCGGTCGGCCAGCTGGGTACTGTAATCGAGGCTACGCTGGCGCTGGCGTTCCTGATTCTGATGGAACTGTTCAAGCAGTTGCCACAGCAATAACGCAAGCATCAGCAGAACAAGGGCTGCCAGTACACCTTTCAAGGAGCTACGCAAAGGCAAAACAGCCGTTCCTTTGGCTGTTTCTGATGGCTTTGAGGGCGTTGGTGTTGGCAAATCGTTGTTCCTGACTACTGGACTGAAGCAGCGAGTGCGTTATGCAATATAAGCCGGGCGCCCAAAGGGCGGCTAGCATGCCTTGACTTGTGGCTAAGTGCCAGTCCTGGTGGGCTGGATCGTTTGCCCTGCAAGCCGCATTCGGGTAGCTTTGCCCGATGCGCGTTTTAAACCGACTCCTGCAAGCGTGAATCCACTGCCTGCAAACATCGATCCTGCTTTATATTTGCCCCTATGCCAAAGTCTGTTTCCTGTCTGCTTCATTCAAGGCTTGGAATGGCACGGCGGCAAGTACCATAGACAAATAAAAGCTCGCGCTTTAATCAGTCACTCTCACAGACGCTAGGTTTTCATTCCATGGCTCAATACGTCTTTACCATGCATCGGCTGAGCAAAGTTGTGCCGCCGAAGCGGGAAATCCTGAAGAACATCTCCCTTTCCTTCTTCCCGGGCGCCAAGATCGGTGTACTGGGCCTCAACGGTTCGGGTAAATCCACGCTGTTGAAAATCATGGCCGGTGTCGATACCGAGTTCGACGGTGAAGCCCGTCCGATGCCTGAGTTGAATGTGGGTTATCTGCCGCAAGAGCCACAACTTGACCCCAACAAGACCGTTCGTGAAGTGGTCGAAGAGGCGGTCAGCGTCATCAAGGACGCTCAGGCTCGTCTGGATCAGGTCTATGCCGAATACGCCGACCCGGATGCCGACTTCGACAAGCTGGCGGCCGAGCAGGCCAAACTGGAAGCGATCCTGCAAGCCAGCGATGGCCATAACCTGGATCGTCAGCTGGAAGTCGCCGCCGATGCACTGCGTCTGCCGGCCTGGGATGCGAAGGTTTCGGTCCTGTCCGGTGGTGAAAAACGCCGTGTAGCCCTGTGCCGTCTGTTGCTGTCCGCTCCGGACATGCTGCTGCTCGACGAACCGACCAACCACCTGGATGCCGACTCTGTCGCCTGGCTGGAGCGTTTCCTGCACGATTTCCCGGGTACTGTGGTTGCGATCACGCACGACCGTTACTTCCTGGATAACGTCGCTGGCTGGATTCTGGAACTCGACCGCGGCGCGGGCATTCCGTACGAAGGCAACTACTCGGGCTGGCTGGAAGCCAAGTCCGAGCGTCTGGCCCAGGAATCCAAGCAGCAATCCGCCCATGAAAAGGCCATGAAGGAAGAGCTGGAGTGGGTGCGCAAAGGTGCCAAGGCTCGTCAGTCCAAATCCAAGGCCCGTCTGCAACGTTTCGAGGAAATGCAATCGCAGGAATTCCAGAAACGCAGCGAAACCAACGAGATCTACATCCCGGCCGGCCCACGCCTGGGCGACAAGGTCATCGAGTTCAAGAACGTCACCAAAGGCTATGGCGACCGCGTCTTGATCGACAACCTGTCCTTCTCCATGCCTAAAGGCGCCATTGTCGGCGTGATCGGTGGTAACGGTGCCGGTAAGTCGACGCTGTTCCGCATGCTGATGGGCAAGGAACAACCGGATTCGGGCAGCATCGAAATCGGTGAAACCGTGCAACTGGCCTGCGTCGACCAGAGCCGTGAGGACCTGGACGGCAGCAAGACCGTATTCCAGCAGATTTCCGACGGTTCGGACCAGATCCGTATCGGCAACTACGAGATCCCGTCGCGCACCTACGTCGGTCGCTTCAACTTCAAGGGCGGCGATCAGCAGAAGTTCGTCAAGGACCTCTCCGGTGGTGAGCGCGGTCGTCTGCACCTGGCGTTGACCCTGAAAGAAGGCGGCAACGTGCTGCTGCTCGACGAACCGTCCAACGACCTGGACGTGGAAACCTTGCGTTCGCTGGAGGAGGCCCTGCTGGACTTCCCTGGCGCTGCCATTGTGATTTCCCACGATCGCTGGTTCCTGGACCGTGTGGCGACGCACATCCTGGCTTACGAAGACGATTCGCAAGCGGTGTTCTTCGAGGGCAACTACACCGAGTACGAAGCCGACCGCAAGAAACGTCTGGGCGATGCTGCAGCCCAGCCACATCGGGTACGGCACAAGAAGCTGGCCTGATCGGATGCATCTTCGCAGGCAAGCGCGTCATGCGCTTGCCTGCGGAGGTCATGTTCCGGATACCCCGTCATCGGGCTCGATCAAGACGATTTCAATGATCTGATCCCCTGCCGGACGTTTCCATAACACCTCATCCCCCAACTGCGTCCCCAGCAATGCGCGCCCCAGGGGCGAGCTCCAGTTGATCAGCCCTTTGTTTGCATCGGCCTGATCCTCCCCGACCAACTGCACCCGTTGGCGATTATCCTGCTCATCCGCGAAGGTCACCCAACTGCCGATCTGTACCTGTTCGGTGGAAATGGCAGGCGTGACCACCTGTGCGCTTTGCAGGCGTTGCGTGAAATAACGCAGATCACGCTCCAGATCGGCCAGGCGCTGTTTGTCGGCGTTGTCGCCCAGAGCGGTTTGTGCGCTGTGTTGCGTCTGCAGTTCGCTGACGTGCAGTTGCAATAGCAAGAGCCCGTGGGCGGTGACGTAATTGGGCTGCGTGCTGACCAGCCGTTCCACCGGCTGGCTGGCGTCAGCAGCGGCGTTGTCCTCATTGACGAAAGCGCGACTCATGGTTTGTCCTCCTGTTTGGGGATTGGGCCATGGTTGCATCCGATTGGTTTCGTCGAATGTCCCGAAGCGACCTTAATCTGGACGATAGGCCTTGGCGGCACTTCGGGTCTTCTCTCGCTCCCAGTCACGGTCGCGGTCATTCCAGACCTGTCCGGGGTCAAGCCTGTCGCGTCTGTCCGCCATGGCCTGGCATTGACGGAATCCGTCGTTCCAGCCTTCAGCGTAGAGTTTGTCCTTGAGGTAGCGGGGCACATCCTTCTGGAACTGCCCGGTAAAGGCCCCGGCCGCTTCCTTGCCGCTGCCGCAGCCATCCTGAAAGCCCGCCGCGAATGCCGGTGGGTAACCCTCGGCCACCAGACGGTTCTGGGGGGACTGACAGCCCGTCAATACGATAGCCAGCCACAATAACGCCCAGCGCAGGTTCATGTTGATTTCCTCTACTGATGGCTTAAGTGTAGTGGCCTGCTTGTGAGTTATTTGTAAAAGTCGCGTTCAGCTTTCGCGAATGAATTCGCTCCTACACCGGAGCGCGAGATGCCCCTTAACCCCGTAGGAGCGAATTCATTCGCGAAAAACCATCCCCCATCAATAGTGGTACCACTTCACCTCAAGCATCACTTCATTCTGCGGCGTGGCCATCTGACTGAACTCACGCTGCGCACTCAGGCGCAGGCCCAGATTGCGGGACAGTTCCCATTGTTGATTGAGGCTGATGCTGCGTCGTACTTCGCCATTGGTGAAGTAATCGCCCTTGGCCTCCAGGCTCAGATTGCCCAGCGGATTGCGCCAGAGCAGGCCCGTGTTGAACCCGGCTGCCGGTGAGATGAACTCCGAGAAGTCATTGTTGTGCTCGACACGCACGGTGCCCAGTGCAAAGCCCAGAACCTCTTCGGCCAATTGCCAGGTGCCACCGGCACCGCCGTTGACGTGGCTGACGAGGTTTTCATCGCCATGTTTGCCCGGTACACGTTCCAGGCCGCCCGTCACTTGCCAGGACCAGGGTTGCAGCAAGGCATTTCGGGGCGTCAATGAGCGGATGGTTGCCAGGTCCAGTTGCTGTACCTGCCACTCATTGCCTTCGTATTGGCGCAGTTTGAGCTGAAGGATCTCGATCTGTGCCCCCAGCGGGAAGCCGTAGGCGTTGTCGTTCAGGTCGTGATAGGCCATGCGCAGGCCGTATTCGGCAAATGCCCTGTCATTGCGGCTGCCCACGCCCAGTTGCCAGGTTCGGGACTCATGGCCTTCTTCCGGCAGGCCGGGACGCTGAATATCCAGCTGAGGGGGCGGGTTCTGATTGATGGCCTGTAACAGCTCGAAGCTGCGCTGAGAACGGGCACTGTCACGTTCCAGTCCGTTGGCCCGGTAGCGTTCCAGACGATAGGCGGCGTCCTGGATCAAGGCTCGGCGCTCTTTGGGAATGGCCTGATACTGGTTGTCCTTGAGCAGGGTCTGGTCAGCGCTGACTTTCAGCACCCACTGTTGCTCGTCCTGGCTCAAAGGCTCGGCGCGGCTGAGCAGCTCGCGCTCGCGAGAAGGGCGGTATTCGATCTTTTCCACCAGCCCGGCGGCCTTGATCGCCTTGACGGTATCGGTCGGAATGGCGGTGAGGTCAAATTGCTCGGTCAGCTTCAGGCCCGGCCGTGCCACCTGCAGCAGCTCCAGCAGGCGATAAGAGCAGTTTTCGTCGAAGAAGAAGTAGCTGAAACGAATCTGCTTCAGCTCCCAGACATGCTCGACCATGCGTTGTGTTTCTTCGCGGGTCAGGTTCAGCCGGTATTCCCACAGGTCGCGGTTTTCCAGGCTGCGGTATTCCGACAGCTTTTCCTGGTAGGGCACCAGTGCGAACAGGCCAGGGTAGCCGCCCATCAGGCCTTTCCAGGCATAGAGAATGCTGTTGTCCATGCCCTCGATATAGGCACCGAAGTTGATGGCATAACTGAGCAGTGTCGTCCCGCTGGTCCTGGCGCTGGCCGGATCGATACGCAGCAGGGTGTGACCAAACATGGACGACGGGCTGTTGAGATAGGCCGCCGGGAAGATCAGGACGGTACTGTCGGGGTCGACATCCTTGAACCAGGCTTTGAATTCCGTGCAGTCCACTGCTGGCAGGTCGGTCAGTTGCAACTGGTCGCGCAGCCAGCGTGTGCGGGCCGGATAGACGCACTGGGCGTGGGTCTGCTCATTGGCGACCGGAGCATAGAGGGCTTCCAGCGTTGCGTTCAGTTCGGCCTTCGGGTCATGGGCGCCGTGGTCAGCCAGAAAAAATTTGGGGTCGTCGACATAACTGCGCCAGCCGCCCAGCTTGGCAGGCTCGTAATGGCCCAGGGAAATCCAGAATGGCTCATTGGCCAATTGCTGCAAACGGTCTGCGGTCACGTGAGGGGCAGCGGATAACGGGGCACAGAAAGACAGCGCCAGATACGCAAGACGTTTGAGCATAGAAAGCAACTTGTCAGAAGATGGAGACCCGCCCTCCAGAGCTGGAGGGCGGGCAAACGACTTTAGGCCTGGGTTGCGTATTTGGCCAGGGTCGGATCGTTTTTCAGAACATTCAGAGTGTTGCTGTGAACGTCCTCGGCAGTGGTGTCTGCCTTGCTGAAAATCTGCGAGAAATGTTCATGGGTGACTGCGGCGAAATGCGCACGGTCTTCCGGTGCAACGCCCAGCACGACCGCGTAGGTGGTCAGTGCTTCACCCTGACCCATGGCCATGTCCTTGGACAGTTCATCCATCATGCCATTCATGGCTAGCCAGGATTTGCCGCCGTAGGTCAGTGCGCCGCTGGTGGAGCAGCCGTTGGTGCCGGAGGTCATGCCGAATGTGGCATTACCGGAGGTGCCGTTGGTGGTGGAGGCCAGGAAGTGGGCCGGGGTGCCACGCTGGCCTTCGAACAGCAGGTTGCCCCAGCCACAATCGGGGCCGCCGGGTGCCTGTGCCATGGCATTGATAGAGACTGCGGTAAAGAGCGTTCCAAGAAGAATCCGTTTCATAGCTTTTTCTCTTTTATGTTCAACCAAAGTCGGGGTTCTTGAATCGGTCGGGCGCGACAAGCTCCACGTTCGCTGACTTCTCGTTCCCGGCCGTGCGTCAAGGCCAACGGCTATTTAACAACCATTCGCGCAGTTTGGAGTTTAGGACGGTTCCAAGGGTTCCGTAGGAGATTGCAGATTGTTTCTGTTACGAGGGTTTTTCAGGCGCGAACGGCCGTCCTCCCTGTAACGAAAAACATTCAGATCGTTCTCGTGTTGCAAGTCTTGTCCGGCGAGCGCCAGAATGCCGACATCTGCCCCGCCTGATGTAAGGAACACTGATGCCCGATTCTGTCGCAGCCAGCCTTCGTCTAGCGCCACAAGCGCTGACACGTCCGTTTTCCGCTGAACAGTTCAGCTTTTCGACGACCAACGATCTGGAGCCCTTTCGAGGTGTCCTCGGCCAGGAACGAGCCGTAGAGGCCTTGCAGTTCGGTGTGGCCATGCCGCGCCCCGGTTATAACGTGTTTGTCATGGGTGAGCCTGGCACTGGCCGGTTTTCGTTCGTGAAGCGCTACCTCAAGGCTGAGGCCAAGCGCATGCAGACCCCGTCGGACTGGGTCTACGTCAATAACTTCGATGAGCCCCGCGAGCCCAAGGCACTGGAACTGGCTCCCGGCAGCGCTCAGGATTTCATGGCCGACATCGGTGTCCTGATCGATAACCTGCTGGCGACCTTTCCGGCGGTCTTCGAGCATCCGTCGTATCAGCAGAAGAAAAGCGCCATCGACCGTGCCTTCAACCAGCGCTATGACCGTGCCCTGGACGTGATCGAGCGTCTGGCGCTGGAAAAGGACATCGCGCTGTACCGTGACAGCACCAATATCGCCTTCACGCCCATGGCCGACGGCAAGGCGCTGGACGAGGCCGAGTTTTCCCAGTTGCCGGAAGCCGAGCGCGAGCGTTTCCACGAAGATATCTCCGGCCTTGAAGAGCGCCTCAACGAAGAACTGGCCAGCCTGCCGCAATGGAAGCGTGAATCCAGCAATCAGTTGCGTCAGTTGAATGAAGAAACCATCACCCTGACCTTGCAGCCATTGCTGGCACCGCTGTCGGAAAAGTATGCCGAGAACGCTGCCGTCTGCGCCTATCTGCAGGCCATGCAGGTCTATCTGCTCAAGACGGTCGTCGAGCAACTGGTCGATGACAGCAAGACCGACGCTCAGGCCCGCAAGCTGCTGGAAGAGCAATACAGCCCGAGCCTTGTGGTCGGTCATACCCACAGCGGTGGAGCGCCTGTCGTATTCGAGCCGCACCCGACCTACGACAACCTGTTCGGCCGTATCGAATACAGCACCGATCAGGGCGCGCTCTACACCACCTATCGCCAGTTGCGTCCCGGTGCGTTGCACCGTGCCAATGGCGGCTTCCTGATCCTGGAAGCGGAAAAGATGCTCGGCGAGCCGTTTGTCTGGGATGCGCTCAAGCGCACCTTGCAATCGCGCAAGCTGAAAATGGAGTCCCCGCTGGGCGAGATGGGGCGTTTTGCTACGGTGACCCTGACCCCGCAAGTGATCCCGTGGAACGTCAAGATCATCATCATTGGCGCCCGCTCGCTGTATTACACCCTGCAGGACCTGGATCCCGACTTCCAGGAGATGTTCCGGGTACTGGTGGATTTCGACGAAGAAATCCAGATGGTCGACGAAACCCTGGAACAGTTCGCCCAGTTGCTGAAAACCCGGACCTCTGAGGAAGGGATGGCGCCGTTGACGGCCGATGCCGTGGCGCGTCTGGCGACCTACAGTGCGCGTCTGGCCGAGCATCAGGGGCGCTTGTCGGCCCGGATCGGTGATTTGTTCCAACTGGTCAGCGAGGCCGATTTCATTCGCCAGCTGGCCAACGAAGAGCAGACCGATGCCGGGCATATCGAGCGTGCGCTCAAGGCCAAGGCCACCCGTACCGGGCGTGTCTCGGCGCGGATTCTCGACGACATGCTGGCCGGTATCATTCTGATCGACACCGACGGTGCCGCAGTCGGCAAGTGCAACGGTCTGACGGTGCTGGAGGTCGGTGATTCGGCATTCGGCGTGCCGGCCCGTATTTCGGCCACGGTTTACCCCGGTGGCAGCGGCATTGTCGACATCGAGCGCGAGGTCAACCTGGGGCAGCCGATTCACTCCAAGGGCGTCATGATTCTCACGGGGTACCTGGGTAGCCGGTATGCGCAGGAATTCCCGCTGGCCATTTCCGCCAGCATCGCGCTGGAGCAATCCTATGGTTATGTCGACGGTGACAGCGCCTCGCTGGGTGAGGCCTGCACACTGATTTCGGCATTGTCGCGTACCCCGCTCAAACAGTGTTTTGCGATCACCGGCTCGATCAACCAGTTCGGTGAAGTGCAGGCGGTGGGGGGCGTCAACGAGAAGATCGAGGGCTTCTTCCGACTCTGCGAAGCACGAGGCCTGACAGGAGAGCAGGGCGCAATCATTCCTCAGGCCAACGTCGCGACGCTGATGCTCGATGAGCGTGTGCTACAGGCGGTGCGGGCCGGGCAGTTCCATGTGTATGCGGTGCGTCAGGCCGATGAGGCCTTGAGCCTGTTGGTCGGTGAGCCGGCCGGTACACCGGATGAGAATGGCGAGTTCCCGGAAGGCAGCGTCAACGCCCGGGTGGTCGAGCGCCTGCGCGATATCGCAGAAATGCTCAGCGACGAAGACCTCAAGGAAGAGCTGGAAAAGGAACCGGCTCAGTTACAACCTGAATTGAAGGTTTGATAGGCCCTTCGCGGATGAATTCGCTCCCACCATGGTTGGAGCGAATTCATTCGCGGAGTCCGTTCATCCGGCATGCGTTTACTCTGCGACTTTTCTTCTATTCTGTCTGATTACCACAGTGGTCAAACGGACTGGCGCGTCATCTCGCTGAGACAGGAGGAGGCGAATACTGTCGCTTACGAGGAAACCGCCATGCAGCGTACCCTCTGTCTTACCCGTCAATGCCTGGGTTTGATGACCCGCATTGAATGTGTCATCCGGCCGCTTCCCGGCGACGGTGGCATGTGGATGTTGCTTTTCGCCGCCGGGATGTCAGGCGAGCAACCTTCCGCGATCAAATCTCAAGGACCTTTTCACGGTTTTCTGGCCGCCGAGTCGGTATTGCTCGCCATCGCTGAAAGCCTTGCCCTGCATGGCTATCAAGGGGCCGGAGATGTGCCCATCTGGAGACTGCATATGCAGGGTGAGCTACGTCGCATCAATGGCGAGCTTTCCCGTTACCAGCGATCGTTCCCTTTCTGAGTTCCTGGCTGCGTTATGTCGTTGATATCCGTCATTTCCGACGGTGGTTTTTCTGTGTCATTTTGTCGCATCTCTAGAGCTGCTGGCTCTCGCTGATATACTCGCCCGTCATTCCAAATCACTGGCGAGTTTCAATGGAACGTTTTTTTGAGAATGCGATGTACGCATCGCGTTGGCTGCTGGCCCCCATCTATTTCGGTCTGTCCTTTGGTTTGCTGGCCCTTGGCCTGAAATTTTTCCAGGAAATCTTTCACGTTCTCCCCAACATCTTCTCGCTGGCCGAAGCCGACCTGATTCTGGTCCTGTTGTCGTTGATCGACATGGCGCTGGTGGGCGGTCTGCTGGTGATGGTGATGATTTCCGGCTACGAGAACTTTGTTTCGCAACTGGATATCGGTGAAGACAAGGAAAAGCTCAACTGGCTGGGGACGATGGATTCCTCGTCGCTGAAAATGAAGGTTGCGGCCTCCATCGTGGCGATTTCCTCGATCCACCTGCTGCGTGTTTTCATGGATGCCAAGAATGTCGAGCCGCAATACCTGATGTGGTACGTGATCATCCACATGACCTTCGTGGTATCGGCATTTGCGATGGGCTATCTGGACAAGCTCACCAAGCACTGACGCTTTTCCCGGAATACCTGGCCGCCCGCCCTCTGTGTTCAGTCATGAGCAAAGGGGCGGGCGGTTTTGTTTCTCCCTCTGGCCCTGTTCGTTGCTGCGATAGGGCGTCGCGGTCAATTGTGCTAGGCTGCTTGCCCTTTTGGTTCGGGGCGCATCAGGGTAAATGGCGGTGGCCGTTCAGGTTTTTGCTGTTTACCGTCGGCGTGCCCCTTTAACGGAGCAGTGTCATGTCCGAAGTCAATCTGTCTACCGACGAAACCCGCGTCAGCTACGGTATTGGCCGTCAGCTGGGCGACCAACTGCGCGACAACCCGCCACCGGGTGTCAGCCTGGAAGCCATCCTGGCCGGCCTGAGCGATGCGTTCGCCGGTCAGCCAAGCCGTGTGGGTCAGGAAGAAATGTCCGCCAGCTTCAAGGTTATCCGTGAAATCATGCAGGCCGAAGCGGCTGCCAAGGCTGAAAAGGCTGCGGGTGCCGGTCTGGCTTACCTGGCTGAAAACGGCAAGCGCGAAGGCGTGACGACGCTGGCGTCGGGTCTGCAATTCGAAGTGCTGACTGCGGGCGACGGTCCGAAACCGACTCGTGAAGATCAGGTTCGTACTCACTACCACGGCACACTGATCGACGGTACTGTCTTCGACAGCTCCTACGATCGTGGCGAGCCGGCCGAATTCCCTGTCAGCGGTGTCATCGCTGGCTGGACCGAAGCGCTGCAACTGATGAACACTGGCAGCAAATGGCGCCTGCACGTGCCGAGCGAGCTGGCTTACGGCGCTCAAGGCGTTGGCAGCATTGCTCCACACAGCGTTCTGGTGTTCGACGTGGAACTGCTGGCCGTTCTGTAATCGATCACGGTTCGATGCAGAAGGCTGCTGAGCGAATCGGGTTGATTCGCTCAGCAGTAGCGGCATGTAAGTGCGTCATGTTCAGTGCAACTCACCTATCGGGCGCAATGCCCGCGCATAACAGAACAGAAACAGATTGCGCACCAGTTCCTTCAGCACCACCGGCTCGCTGGAGTTGAGGCTGTGCACGTCCAGGTCGCCCTGATCGCGTAGTTCTTCCAGCGCCTCTTCTTCCAGTACGGCGCAGACTTCTCCTGTCTCGCGATGAAGAATCCTCAAATAAGGGTGTGGTCGGTCCAGCCATGCATCGATCAAATAAGTCATGGAGCATCTCCTGCGTTGTTGCAATGAGAATAATTCTTATTACGATAATAGCAAGCTTCTATTTGAGATTAATTCGCATTTTCTGGCGAGCGGTTGATCTGAGGCAATAAAAAAGCCCGTCACGAAGACGGGCTCTTGTACGACCGGCAGCACTCAGTGGGTGCGGGCGACCGCGAATTCACTCAGTTCGACCAGTGCATCGCGGTATTCGCTGGGGGGCAGGGCTTCCAGGCAGGCGATGGCGCGGGCGGCGTAGTCACGGGCCAGCTGGGCGGTGTAATCCAGGGCACCAGCACTTTCGACGGCATTGCGGATGCTTTCCAGATCGTCCAGACCGCCTTTCTGAATGGCCTGACGGACCAGGGCAGCCTGCTCTGGCGAGCCTTCGCGCATGGTGTAGATCAATGGCAGGGTCGGCTTGCCTTCGGCCAGATCGTCGCCGACGTTCTTGCCCAGGGTTTCCGCGTCACCGCGATAATCCAGCAGGTCATCCACCAACTGGAAGGCAACGCCCAGGTGATCTCCGAAGGTGCGCAGCGCTTCGCTCTGCTCGGGCGTGGCCTGGCAAAGGGCGGCGGCGCTGTGGGTCGAGGCCTCGAACAGCATGGCTGTCTTGCCGCGAATCACTTCCATATAGGTTTCTTCTGTCGTGCTGGCGTCGCGAATCTTCGACAGTTGCAGAACCTCGCCTTCGGCGATGATCCGCGTGGCCTTGGACAGGATCTGCATGACCGGCATCGAGCCCAGCTCGACCATCATTTCAAACGAGCGGGAATAGAGGAAGTCACCGACCAGCACGCTGGGAGCGTTGCCCCACAGGGCGTTGGCCGTGGAGCGGCCACGACGCATGCCGGACATGTCGACGACATCGTCATGCAGCAGGGTGGCGGTGTGCAGGAATTCGATGGTGGCGGCCAGCAGGCGCAGGTCGTCGCCTTCGCGTCCAAGGGCCTTGCCACAGAGCAGCACCAGCAGCGGGCGCAGGCGTTTACCGCCGGCGGACGTGATGTAATCGCCGATTTTCGAAACCAGTGGTACGCGCGACGTCAGTTGCTTCTTGATGATCAGGTCGACGGCACTAAAGTCGTCCGCCACCGCGCGGTAGAAGGCTTGGGGTTGCATCAGCGACAGGTGCTCCAGAAAGGTTGCGCCGCATGCTAGGTCGCAGGGTAGGGCATGTCAAGGTATGACGTCGGCCCCCTTGCAAGCCGTTCCGGCCTTGCGTACAATCGCGCACCCTAACTTTCCTGGGCAGCACCTGCCTTACGCAATTGCATGCGGGCCGTTCCAGCCTGATGCAGCCATGCCAGCCGATACTCTTCTTATAAAGAGCTGGGTGAGCAGGATTTTCGGAGAAATACCATGTACGCAGTAATTGTTACCGGTGGCAAGCAGTACAAAGTCGCCCCAGGTGAATACCTGAAAATTGAAAAACTGGAAGTCGCTACTGGCGAATCCGTTACTTTTGACCGCGTCCTGCTGGTCGGCAATGGCGACGACGTCAACATCGGTGCTCCGGTTGTTGCTGGCGCTACTGTTGTGGCTGAAGTCGTTTCGCAAGGTCGTCACGACAAGGTTCGCATCATCAAGTTCCGTCGTCGTAAGCACCACATGAAGCGTATGGGCCACCGCCAGTGGTACACCGAGATCAAAATCACAGGTATTCAGGCTTAATTCAGCCTAATCCTCATTTGGAGAATTGACTCATGGCACACAAAAAAGCTGGTGGTAGTACCCGCAACGGTCGCGACTCAGAAGCCAAACGACTTGGCGTGAAGATGTATGGCGGCCAGGCTATCGTTCCAGGCAACATCATCGTGCGTCAGCGCGGCACCCAATTCCACGCTGGCTACGGCGTTGGCATGGGTAAAGATCACACCCTGTTCGCGAAAGTGGAAGGCGTGATCAAGTTTCAGGTTAAAGGCGCCTTCGGTCGTCGCTATGTGAGCATCGTTCCGAAGACTGAAGTCTCCGCGGCGTAATCTCGCAGTAGCTTGAAAAGCCCTGTCTTGCGACGGGGCTTTTTTGTTTGTAGATGTTGGTGAGTCTCTTGCAAAGCTGTTTGTGCGGGCTGTTGTGATGTTGACCCTTGGGGTCACTGGTTTCTGATCGGTATCGCAACGCTCATCTTTGCAAGAGTCTTATGTAATTTATGTGGTTCTGCTCGTCCCTGTGGCGGGAGCGTGCGTTATGAAGTTTGTAGATGAAGTTTCCATTCGAGTAAAAGCCGGTGACGGCGGCAACGGTTGCATGAGCTTCCGTCGCGAAAAATTTATCGAAAACGGTGGGCCTAACGGCGGTGATGGCGGTGATGGCGGTTCGGTCTATATGATCGCCGACGAAAACCTCAATACGCTGGTCGACTACCGTTATACCCGCCATTTCGACGCCGAGCGCGGCTCCAATGGCGGCAGCACCGACTGCACGGGGCGCAAGGGTGAGGATCTGGTGTTGCGCGTGCCGGTCGGAACGACCGTGATCGATGCGGCGACCCAGGAAATCATCGGCGACCTGACCAAAGACGGTCAGCGCCTGCTTGTGGCTCAAGGTGGCTGGCACGGTTTGGGCAACACCCGCTTCAAGTCCAGTACCAACCGTGCTCCGCGCCAGACGACTCCGGGCAAGCCCGGCGATCAGCGTGACCTGAAGCTGGAATTGAAAGTACTGGCGGATGTCGGTCTGCTGGGCTTGCCGAATGCGGGCAAGAGTACCTTCATTCGCTCCGTTTCGGCCGCCAAGCCGAAAGTGGCCGATTACCCGTTTACCACGCTGGTGCCGAACCTGGGTGTGGTCAGTGTCGATCGCTGGAAAAGCTTTGTCGTTGCGGACATTCCGGGTCTGATCGAAGGGGCGTCCGATGGCGCGGGTCTGGGGATTCGCTTCCTCAAGCACCTGGCGCGCACGCGTCTGTTGCTGCATCTCGTCGATATGGCGCCTCTGGATGAGTCCAGTGCTCCGGATGCGGCCGAGGTGATCGTCAATGAGCTGATCAAGTTCAGTCCTTCTCTGGCTGAGCGTGATCGCTGGCTGGTGCTGAACAAGTGCGATCAGATCCTTGAGGAAGAGCATGAGGCTCGCAAGCAGGAAATCATCGATCGTCTTGAGTGGACCGGACCGGTCTACGTGATCTCTGCAATTGCGAAAGAAGGCACCGAGCAGCTTTCTCGCGACATCATGCGTTACCTTGAGGAGCGCAGTCTGCGTCTGATCGAGGAGCCGGGTTATGCCGAGGAGCTTGCCGAGCTGGATCAGCGTATCGAAGACGAGGCGCGTGCCCAGTTGCAGGCTCTGGATGATCAGCGTGCTCTGCGCCGTAGCGGCGTGAAGAGCGTGCATGACATCGGTGAGGATGATTGGGATGAAGACGATGTGGATGATGACGATGGTCCGGAAATCATTTACGTCCGAGATTGATCGCTTGCAGTAAACTTGAACGCCGCTACTGACTGATAGCGGCGTTTTTGTATCTCGAATCCGTATTAAGAAACTCTCTGGCTAAGGTTGGAAGATGATGCGCAGCAAAGTGACGGGTGCCCAGCGCTGGGTCGTGAAGATCGGCAGTGCCCTGCTGACGGCGGACGGTAAAGGCCTGGATCGTTCGGCCATGGGTGTGTGGGTGGAGCAGATGGTGGCGCTGCATGAGGCGGGCGTCGAGCTGGTGCTGGTTTCTTCCGGGGCGGTGGCTGCCGGGATGAGCCGTCTGGGCTGGGCGACACGACCCAGTGCCATGCATGAGCTTCAGGCTGCTGCTGCCATTGGTCAGATGGGGTTGGTGCAGGCGTGGGAGTCGAGCTTTGCCGAGCATGGCCGCCATACGGCGCAGATCCTTCTGACCCATGACGACCTGTCCGACCGCAAGCGTTACCTGAATGCTCGCAGCACCCTGCGCACGCTGGTCGAGTTGGGTGTCGTGCCGGTCATCAACGAAAATGACACGGTGGTGACCGACGAAATCCGTTTTGGCGACAACGACACATTGGCGGCGCTGGTGGCCAACCTGGTTGAAGCGGATCTGTTGGTCATTCTGACTGATCGTGATGGCATGTTCGACGCCGATCCACGCAACAATCCGGATGCGCAGCTCATTTATGAGGCGCGTGCCGATGACCCGGCTCTGGATGCAGTGGCGGGCGGTACGGGTGGCGCTCTGGGGCGTGGTGGGATGCAGACCAAGCTGCGTGCGGCGCGCCTGGCGGCTCGCTCTGGCGCGCATACCGTGATTGTCGGTGGGCGTATCGAGCAGGTTCTGGCGCGCCTCAAGGCGGGTGAGCTGCTGGGGACGTTGCTGTCACCTGAGCGGGAAATGCTGGCGGCTCGCAAGCAATGGCTGGCGGGGCATCTGCAGACTCGGGGCACGCTGGTTCTGGATGAGGGGGCTGTTGCGGCTCTGGTCAATGATCACAAGAGCTTGCTGCCTGTCGGTGTGAAAGTGGTGCAAGGCAGTTTCCGGCGTGGCGAAATGGTGGTCTGCGTGGCGCCTGACGGGCGCGAGATCGCTCGCGGCCTGAGTAATTACAGTGCAGTTGAGGCGCAGAAGATCATCGGTCAGTCATCCGACGCGATTGTGCGTGAGCTGGGCTATATGGCCGAGCCGGAGCTGATTCATCGGGATAACCTGATTCTCGTCTGAATCGGGCTCACCAAAAAGGAAGGTTCGATGCGGGGCATGAAGGCTTTTTTGGCGGCTTTGCTGGTCGTTCCGGCGCTGGCTGCGGCCGAAGAGATTGGTCAGGTTTCGACGGTGTTCAAGTTTGTGGGGCCTAATGACCGGATCGTGGTCGAGGCCTTCGATGATCCCAAGGTTGAAGGTGTGACCTGCTATCTGTCCCGCGCCAAGACCGGTGGGGTAAAGGGTGGCTTGGGGTTGGCCGAGGATCGTGCCGAGGCCTCCATTGCCTGCCGTCAGGTGGGGCCTATTCGCTTCGAGTCGCCGCTCAAGGAGGGCGAAGAGGTGTTCAAGGAGCGTACGTCGCTGGTCTTCAAGACCATGCAGGTGGTGCGCTTCCTGGATAAGAAGCGCAATACCCTGGTTTACCTGGTCTACAGCGACCGGATCATCGAGGGTAGTCCGCAGAATGCCGTGACGGCGATACCGATTCTGCCGTGGCCGCATGCGGCAACGCCTTGAGTCGCGCTGTCGCGCAGAAAGGTGTGGGAGCGAATTTGTTCGCGAGGCGTCATTGAAGGCGATAGATTCTCTTCAGCTTCACTGGCCTCTCGCGAATAAATTCGCTCCCACGGAAGGGCTTGTAAATCATGATGTTGTGCTTTGATTGCGGGCAATAAAAAACCGACCCTGAGGTCGGTTTTTTAACAAGCGGATCGCTTAGGCGGCAGCAGCAAGGTTCAGAGCCTTGATGTGACCGTTCAGGCGGCCTTTATGGCGAGCAGCTTTGTTCTTGTGGATGATGCCTTTATCGGCCATGCGGTCGATAACAGGAACAGCCAGGATGTAAGCAGCTTGCGCTTTTTCAGCGTCTTTTGCGTCGATGGCTTTGACTACATTCTTGATGTAGGTGCGAACCATGGAACGCAGGCTGGCGTTGTGGCTGCGACGCTTCTCAGCCTGTTTTGCACGTTTTTTGGCGGAAGGTGTGTTGGCCACCGTCGAGCTCCTCGAAAGACTTTTATGAAATAGCTAACAAAATAGGCCGCGAATCATGCCGATGAGTTGAAGGCTTGTCAAGGGCAGTTGAGGTGTTCCGCCGAGTGGTCGCGATATGATCCGGATATTTATTTCCGGCGTACGACCTGTAAACTCGCGGACTTTGACTCCGGGCTTTTTGCGGCGCGGAGTATCGCATAAATGGAAGGCTTGATCGCCTCTCCTTTGGCCAGGGCATAAAACTCTTTCAATGAATCTACTCAAGTCTTTAGCGGCCGTCAGCTCGATCACCATGCTTTCCCGTGTGCTGGGGTTTATCCGGGACACGATCATCGCTCGTACGTTCGGGGCGGGGATGGCGACGGATGCCTTCTTCATTGCCTTCAAACTGCCCAATCTCCTGCGCCGGATCTTTGCCGAGGGGGCCTTTTCTCAGGCGTTCGTGCCAATCCTCGCCGAATACAAAAGCCAGCAGGGTGAAGAGGCGACCCGGACCTTCGTGGCCTATGTCACGGGGCTGCTCACGCTGGCGCTGGCGCTGGTCACCCTGTTGGGCGTCCTCTTTGCGCCCTGGGTGATCTGGGCGACGGCGCCGGGCTTTGTCGATTCGCCGGAAAAATTCACCCTGACCTCGGATCTTCTGCGGGTGACCTTTCCTTATATATTGCTGATCTCGCTTTCATCGATGGCGGGGGCCATCCTCAATACCTGGAATCGCTTCGCCGTGCCGGCGTTCGTGCCAACGCTGCTTAACGTCAGCATGATTTTCTTTGCCCTGTTCCTGACCCCTTACTTCGACCCGCCGGTCATGGCCCTGGGCTGGGCGGTGCTGGCCGGTGGTTTGCTGCAATTGTTGTATCAACTGCCGCACCTGAAAAAGATCGGCATGCTGGTCCTGCCACGTTTCAATCTGCGGGACTCGGGTGTCTGGCGTGTGATGCGGCAGATGCTGCCGGCCATCCTTGGCGTTTCCGTCAGTCAGATATCTCTGATCATCAACACGATATTTGCCTCGTTCCTCGTCGCCGGTTCCGTTTCGTGGATGTATTACGCCGATCGTCTGATGGAGCTGCCGTCCGGTGTTCTGGGTGTGGCGCTGGGGACGATCCTGCTGCCGATCCTGTCCAAGACCTACGCCAGCAAGGATCGTCAGGAGTATTCGCGGATTCTCGACTGGGGTTTGCGCCTTTGTTTTGTGCTGGTCTTGCCTTGTACGCTGGCGCTGGGGTTGTTGGCCGAGCCGTTGACCGTCTCGCTTTTCCAGTACGGTAAGTTTGACGCCGTGGATGCGGCCATGACCCAGCGGGCACTGGTGGCTTATTCGGTGGGTTTGCTGGGGATCATCCTCATCAAGGTGCTGGCTCCCGGTTTTTATGCCCAGCAGAACATTCGCACGCCGGTGAAAGTCGCGATCTTCACCCTGATCGTGACCCAGTTGCTCAACCTGGCCTTTATCGTGCCGTTGCAGCATGCCGGGCTGGCTCTGGCCATCAGCGTAGGCGCCTGTCTCAACGCCGGATTGCTGTTCTGGCAGTTGCGCAAGCAGGATCTGTTTCAGCCGCAGCCTGGCTGGACAAAGTTTCTGTTCAAGCTGGTGCTGGCCGTCGCTGTCATGTCGGCGGTCCTGCTGGGGCTGATGCATGTGATGCCGGCCTGGGCGGAGGGGCAGATGCTTGAGCGTTTCGTTCGCCTGGGGGCTCTGGTGGTGGCGGGAGTGGTGGCTTACTTCGGCATGTTGCTGCTGCTGGGCTTTCGTCTGAAGGATTTTGCCCGCAAGGCAATCATGTAAAGAATGCATGAATGGAGGGTTGCCGGTTTTTCGCTTTACAGTCCGGCAACTGCTGCCTGTCGTCCGGGGCCGTGTGTGGTTATAATCGGCCACTTTATGAGCAAGAAGTGCGTTATGCAGCTGGTTAGAGGCCTCCACAACCTGCGTCCCCGTCATCGGGGCTGTGTCGCCACGATTGGCAACTTTGACGGTGTTCATCGTGGCCATCAGGCGATTCTGATGCGTTTGCGTGAGCGTGCCCTCGAGTTGGGCGTGCCCAGCTGTGTGGTGATTTTCGAGCCGCAGCCACGCGAGTTTTTCGCCCCCGAGACCGCGCCGGCGCGTCTGGCTCGCTTGCGTGACAAACTGGAACTGCTGAGTGCCGAGGGTGTTGACCGGGTCCTGTGCCTGTCTTTCAATCAGCGCCTGAGCAGGCTGAGCGCAGCCAGTTTCGTCGAGACCGTCTTGATCGACGGGCTGGGTGTACAGCATCTTGAGGTGGGCGACGATTTCCGTTTCGGTTGCGACCGTGCCGGTGATTTCGGCTTCCTGCAACAAGCCGGTAATACCCATGGTTTTACCGTAGAAGCGGCGCAGACCGTTGAAATCGATGGTGTCCGGGTCAGCAGTACCAAGGTGCGTAACGCCCTGGCTGCGTCGGACTTCACGCTGGCCGAGCATTTGCTCGGTCGCCCGTTCCGGATTACCGGACGGGTTCTGCATGGCCAGAAGCTGGCACGCCAGTTGGGGACGCCCACGGCCAATGTGCAACTCAAGCGTCGCCGTGTGCCGCTGAGCGGGGTCTACCTGGTCAGCACCCACATCGATGGAAAGGACTGGCCGGGCGTTGCCAATATTGGTGTGCGCCCGACCGTTGCGGGTGATGGCAGTGCCCACCTTGAAGTGCATCTTCTGGATTTTGCCGGTGATATCTATGGCCGGCGTTTGACGGTGGCTTTCCACCACAAGCTGCGCGATGAGCAGCGTTTTGCCTCTCTGGAGGCGCTCAAGACGGCGATCAATGCGGATGTCGCCGCCGCCCGTGCCCATTGGCATGGTTAACCTGACGGATGTGTATGAAAAATGTTTGCGCGACGGTCAGGCAAGGCGCGTGCCAGCGAGGAAGCGGAGTTTACGTTAGTAAATGAGCATTTCGAGACGGTGCGCAACGCGGCATGAACGAGCGCAGACATTTAGCATGCATATCCTAACCAAGAGCCTGAAATGACCGATTATAAAGCCACGCTAAACCTTCCGGACACCGCCTTCCCAATGAAGGCCGGCCTGCCACAGCGCGAACCGCAGACCCTGCAGCGCTGGGACAGTATTGGCCTGTACCGGAAGCTGCGCGAAATTGGCAAGGATCGTCCAAAGTTCGTCCTGCACGACGGTCCTCCCTATGCCAACGGCAATATCCACATCGGTCATGCGGTCAACAAGATTCTCAAGGACATGATCGTGCGCTCCAAGACCCTGTCGGGCTTCGATGCGCCTTATGTTCCGGGCTGGGACTGCCACGGTCTGCCGATCGAGCATAAAGTCGAGGTCACCCACGGCAAGAACCTGCCTGCCGACAAGACCCGTGAGCTGTGCCGTGCCTATGCTGCCGAGCAGGTCGAAGGCCAGAAGGCCGAGTTCATCCGTCTGGGTGTACTGGGTGACTGGGACAATCCTTACCTGACCATGAACTTTGCCAACGAAGCCGGCGAAATCCGTGCGCTGGCCGAAATGGTCAAGGGCGGTTTCGTGTTCAAGGGCCTCAAGCCTGTGAACTGGTGTTTCGATTGCGGTTCTGCTCTGGCCGAGGCTGAAGTCGAATATCAGGACAAGAAATCACCGACCATCGATGTGGCCTTCCCGGTCGCCGATGAGGCGAAGCTGGCCGAGGCTTTCGGCCTGGCGTCCCTGCCGAAACCGGCTGCCATCGTCATCTGGACCACTACTCCGTGGACCATCCCGGCCAACCAGGCGTTGAACGTCCATCCAGAGTTCACCTACGCGCTGGTCGATGTTGGCGACAGGCTGCTGGTGCTGGCCGCAGAACTGGTCGAGTCCTGCCTGACGCGCTACAAGCTCGAAGGGACCGTGATCGCGACCACCGTCGGCAAGACACTGGAACTGATCAACTTCCGTCATCCGTTCTACGACCGTCTGTCGCCGCTCTATGTGGCCGAGTATGTCGAGCTGAGTGCCGGTACAGGTGTGGTTCACAGCGCACCCGCCTATGGCATGGACGACTTCAACATCTGCAAGCAGTACGGGATGAGCAACGATGACATCCTGAGCCCGGTGCAGAGCAACGGCGTGTACGTGGAGTCCCTGGAGTTCTTCGGTGGCCAGTTCATCTTCAAGGCCAACCAGAACATCATCGACAAGCTGGCCGAAGTCGGCAACCTGATGCACACCGAAACCATCACCCACAGCTACATGCACTGCTGGCGTCACAAGTCGCCGCTGGTCTACCGCGCCACGGCGCAGTGGTTCGTGGGCATGGACAAGCCGTCTGCGAAAGGCTCGACCCTGCGTGAGCGTGCGGTCAAGGCCATCGAAGACACCAGGTTCGTTCCGGCCTGGGGGCAGGCGCGTCTGCACTCGATGATCGCCAACCGTCCTGACTGGTGTATTTCCCGTCAGCGTAACTGGGGCGTGCCGATCCCGTTTTTCCTGCACAAGGAAAGCGGTGAGCTGCACCCGCGCACCATCGAACTGATGGAAGAAGTTGCTCAACGCGTCGAGAAAGAAGGCATCGAGGCCTGGTTCAAGCTGGACGCCGCCGAGCTGCTGGGCGATGAAGCGCCGAAATACGACAAGATCTCCGACACGCTGGACGTCTGGTTCGATTCCGGCACCACTCACTGGCACGTATTGCGCGGCTCGCACCCTATGGGTCACGAAACCGGCCCGCGTGCGGACCTGTACCTGGAAGGCTCCGACCAGCACCGTGGCTGGTTCCACTCGTCGCTGCTGACCGGCTGCGCCATCGATGACAACGCGCCTTACCGCGAGCTGTTGACCCACGGTTTCACCGTGGACGAAAACGGTCGCAAGATGTCCAAGTCGCTGGGCAACGTGATTGCACCGCAGAAGGTCAACGACACCCTGGGTGCCGACATCATGCGCCTGTGGGTTTCGGCCACCGACTACTCGGGTGAAATGGCGGTTTCCGAGCAGATCCTGCAGCGCAGCGCCGATGCCTATCGCCGTATCCGTAACACTGCACGTTTCCTGCTTTCCAACCTGTCCGGCTTCAACCCGGCCACCGACCTGCTGCCGTCCGAAGACATGCTGGCGCTGGACCGCTGGGCGGTGGACCGTACCTTGCTGCTGCAACGCGAGCTGCAGGAGCACTACGACGAATACCGTTTCTGGAACGTCTACTCGAAGGTTCACAACTTCTGCGTGCAGGAGTTGGGTGGCTTCTATCTGGACATCATCAAGGACCGTCAGTACACCACGGCACCTGACAGCAAGGCGCGTCGCTCCTGCCAGACCGCGCTGTTCCACATCTCCGAAGCACTGGTTCGCTGGATCGCGCCGATCCTGGCATTCACTGCTGACGAACTGTGGCAGTTCCTGCCGGGCGAGCGTAACGAATCCGTGATGCTCAACACCTGGTACGAAGGCCTGAGCGAACTGCCTGAGGGCTTCGAGCTGGACCGTGCCTACTGGGAGCGGATCATGGCGGTGAAGACATCGGTCAACAAGGAAATGGAAAACCTGCGCGCTGCCAAGGCCATCGGCGGCAACCTGCAGGCCGAAGTGACCTTGTATGCGGAAGATTCGCTGGTTGAAGACCTGTCGAAACTCAGCAATGAGCTGCGTTTCGTGCTGATCACATCCACTGCCAGTGTCGCACCTCTGCTGTCGGCACCTGCCGATGCGGTCGTGACCGAAGTTGCGGGCCTGAAGCTGAAAGTGGTCAAGTCCGGCCATGCCAAGTGCGCCCGTTGCTGGCATCACCGTGAAGACGTTGGTGCAAACCCTGAGCATCCTGAAATCTGCGGTCGCTGTGTGGATAACATCAGCGGCGCTGGCGAGGTTCGTCACTATGCCTAATGCAGGCGCGACAGGCCGTTTCGGTCGTTTGAGCTGGCTGTGGTTGAGCGTGCTGGTCCTGGTCATCGACCAGGCCAGCAAGTATTACTTCGAGAGTTCGTTGAGTCTGTATCAGCAGATCATCGTGATTCCGGACTACTTCAGCTGGACGCTGGCCTACAACACCGGGGCTGCCTTCAGCTTCCTGGCCGACAGTGCGGGCTGGCAGCGCTGGCTGTTCGCACTGATCGCCATTGGTGTCAGTGCCGTGCTGGTGGTCTGGCTCAAGCGCCTGGGACGGGATGACACCTGGCTGGCTATCGCACTGGCACTGGTTCTGGGGGGCGCACTTGGCAACCTCTATGACCGTGTCGTGCTGGGCCATGTCATCGACTTCATTCTGGTTCACTGGCAGAACCGCTGGTACTTCCCGGCTTTCAATGTGGCTGACAGTGCGATTACCGTCGGTGCTGTCATGCTGGCGCTGGATATGTTTAAGAGCAAGAAAGAGGGAGAACCCGTTCATGACTGAGCAGTCATTGGGGCAAGGCGAGCTGCGCATCGGCCAGAATACGGAAGTTACCCTGCACTTCGCCCTTCATCTGGAAAACGGCGATACGGTCGACAGCACCTTCGACAAGGCTCCGGCCACGTTCAAGGTCGGCGATGGCAATCTGTTGCCGGGTTTTGAAGCCGCGATCTTCGGCTTCAAGGCCGGTGACCGGAAAACCGTCCGGATTCAACCGGAAAACGCCTTCGGTCAGCCGAACCCGCAAAACGTGCAGATCATCCCGCGTTCGCAGTTTCAGGACATGGAGCTGTCCGAGGGATTGCTGGTGATCTTCAACGATGCGGCCAATACTGAACTGCCCGGCGTGGTGAAAGCGTTCGATGACGATCAGGTCACCATCGATTTCAACCACCCCCTGGCTGGCAAGACACTAAACTTTGAAGTGCAAATCTTCGAGGTCAAGGCGATCCTGGCTTCCTGAGCCAGGCATCAAGCCCGGCTTCGGCCGGGCTGCTCCGCACGTCACTATGAGGCACAGCATGCAAATCAAACTCGCCAACCCCCGCGGCTTCTGCGCCGGTGTGGACCGCGCGATAGAAATCGTCAATCGCGCTCTGGAAGTGTTTGGTCCGCCGATCTACGTGCGTCATGAAGTGGTTCACAACAAATTCGTCGTCGAAGACCTGCGCGCCCGTGGTGCGATCTTCGTCGAAGAGCTGGAACAGGTGCCGGATGACGTCATCGTCATTTTCAGTGCCCACGGCGTCTCCCAGGCGGTACGCGCCGAAGCGGCTGGCCGTGGTCTGAAAGTGTTCGATGCAACCTGTCCGCTGGTGACCAAGGTTCATATCGAAGTCGCCCGTTACAGCCGTGATGGCCGCGAATGCATCCTGATCGGCCACGAAGGCCACCCGGAAGTCGAAGGCACCATGGGGCAGTACGACGCCAGCAATGGCGGTGCGATCTACCTGGTGGAAGACGAAGAGGATGTCGCCAACCTGCAGGTTCGCAATCCCGACGCTCTGGCTTTCGTGACCCAGACCACCCTGTCCATGGACGATACCAGCCGGGTGATCGATGCCCTGCGTTCGCGTTTCCCTGCCATCGGCGGGCCACGCAAGGACGATATCTGCTACGCCACGCAAAACCGTCAGGATGCGGTCAAGCAACTGGCCGATGAGTGCGATGTGGTTCTGGTGGTGGGCAGCCCCAACAGCTCCAACTCCAACCGCCTGCGCGAGCTGGCTGAACGGATGTCGACACCGGCCTACCTGATCGACGGGGCCGAAGACATGCAACGCAGCTGGTTCGACGGTATCGAGCGCATTGGCATCACCGCCGGGGCGTCTGCGCCGGAAGTCCTGGTGCGAGGCGTGATTCAGCAGTTACAGGCCTGGGGCGCGACCGGCGCGGATGAGCTGTCGGGTCGCGAAGAGAACATCACGTTCTCCGTTCCCAAGGAACTGCGGGTCAAATCCCTGCCGTAAATGGCCGCTCAGGAGCAGGCGTCTGTGGTTACCTTGGCATCCACGACCCTGACTCTGCCGGTTATGGCCACTATCACGCGATAGTGGCTGACGGGCTGATCCCTGATACAGACATGGAAGGTGCCATTGGCGGCCTTTTTAAGTCCGCCCAGGCTGCTGAAGCTGAGATATTCTGCAACCTTGCTGTTGCCGATAATCCGTGCTTTTCCATCGATGGCACGCTCGATAAGTAATGTATCGTCCTCACTCGGGCCGTTGCCTTTAGGGTCAATAATGATTCGCCACCCTTTGCTCCAGTCACCCTCCAGGGCATGAATGGTCACCACCTGACTGTGCATGATGGCGGCAGCCCGCGCGGAGCGTATGCCGCTGGCCAGTTCCTGAGCGGCTGTCAGTCTTCTGTTGGCGTCGATAAGGTCGGAAAAGGGTGGGCTGGCGACATTGGCCAGAATGGCCACGAGGGCAATCACGATCAGCAGTTCGACCAACGTGAATCCTGCATGCTTCATTGTTTTTCCTCCCTGGAAAACCGCGTACAAATGCCATCCGGGCATTCGTCATCACAAAACAACCGTATATCCTGCTGGATATTTTCAGGCATCGCTGCTGCCTTATAGTCGTAACGTCTAGGAGACACCCAATGCGTTATATGTCCAAGGGCTTCAGCCTCGTCGAATTGTTAGTCACTATTTCCGTGGTCGGAATCGTGGCTGCGATCGCCATTCCGAGTTTCACCAGCACGATACAGAGCAACAAGGTCGATACGGAGCTCAATGACCTGCAGCATGCGCTCAACTATGCGCGTCTGGAGGCGATAAACCGGGGTGTGACCGTGCGTATTGCGCCCACCAGCGGAACGGCCTGGAATACGGAATTACAGGTCTATCTGGCTTCTGATACGGGATCGTCTCCGACTGTGTTTCGTAAAGTTGCCGCCATGAGCAGTGGGGGCACGCTGACGGCGACCAACGTCACAGGCATTGAATTCAACAATCTGGGCGGTCTTTCTACTCCTGCCTCTGCGGTGGCCATGACCTATACGCGGGGCTCGACCACCAAGATCATGAATATCTGTTTGACTGGCCGGATCATTCTGGGTGGAAGTTGCTGATGCTTGATGGAATCCGATATCGCCAGACTGGCATGACACTGATCGAGGTGCTGGTCTCGGTGCTGATACTGGCCATTGGATTGCTGGGAGCGGCAGCCATCCAGCTCAATGCGCTCAAGTACACCGACAGCTCGACGATGACCAGTCAGGCGAGCTTCATCGCCTACGACATGATGGATCGCATCCGGGCGAATGTGGATGGCAATGCGGTCGCCAACGGTACAACCAACATACTGTCGACCTATGCCCTGGCGAATCTGACGGCAGCCCCGGCAGCCAACCTGAACAAGGCCCGGGATCAAGACTTGTATGATTTCAAGATCAACGTCACCAGTTTTGGCGGTTCCACGGCAACGGGCAGCATCGATGTCAGCGGCGCACCTGCCGTCACCATCACCATTTCATGGGATGACACTCGTGCTGCGGGCTCCAGCGCCGTGGCATCCGGCAATACGGCGGCGAGCACTAACATGCAGACGTTCACCCTGACCTCACGTATCGGGGTGAACCCATGAAGAAGTCATCCAGAGGTTTCGGCCTGATCGAGATCATGGTGGCTCTGGTGCTGGGCCTGGTGGTCAGCATGGGCATCATCCAGATATTCACGGCCTCCAGAGGGACGTTCCTTAACCAGAATGCCTCGGCCCGCATGCAGGAGGACGCACGCTTTGTGTTGAGCAAGCTGGTGCAGGAACTGCGCATGACGGGGATGTATGGTTGTCTGGGCTTCAGCAGCTATGTGCCGATATCGCCGGCCATTGCATGGCCTGCTGCTCTCGACAATCCCATCCTGTGGGACAACACCAACAAGACACTGACTCTGGTGACCTCTGATGTCGGTACTACCGGCACGTCTCCGACCTGGACCATCGTTTCCGACTGTCAGACCTCTTCGCAGCTTTATTCCGGGGCCAAAACGCCAGGAACAGGGCAAACGGCTTTCCCGATGCGCCAACTGGTCTACACCCTGACCGGTACCAACCTGACGGTCAAGTTCGGTACAACGGGAACTGCGCAGCCCCTTCTGCAGAACGTCAGTGCCTTCGCGGTTTCCTTTGGCATGGCAGGTAGCCCCTTGTCCTATACCAGCACTATTACTGCGGCCTCTGCTGCCGATATACGCAGTGTACGGATCAGTCTGACCCTGCAAGACCCCGATGGGCGGGTCAAGAACCAGCAATACAACGTGGTTGCCTACCTGCGTAATCGCTTTTAAAGGGCCGTATGCAATGAAGACAAAGCGGTTTTGCATCATGCCGACATTTCCGGCCCGACAAGGCGGGATGGTATTGCTGGTCAGTCTGGTCTTTCTGTTGCTGCTGACCTTGCTGGGGATTTCCTCCATGCAGAACGCCACCTTGCAGGAGAAGATGGCGGGCAGTGTGGCAGTACGCAATCAGTCCTTTCAAAAGGCCGAAGCGGCGTTGCGTCTCGGGGAGTCGGCCATTCAGGTGGTCGGTTTCACGATGAACAAATGCACCAATACCACGACATGCGCACCTCCTGCGGAGTCGACCACACTGACGGCGGCAGGCTCGAATGGTACATCCGGAGTGAGCTGGGTATCTGCCGCAGGAGGCTTTTATGGCATCCAGAACCTTGGGACGACATCAACCCCGATAAAACGCCCACCGACCTGTACTGGCACCGTTACGCTTTACCGTGTCACGTCAGTCGCGATTCAAGGCACAACGAGAACGGTGCTGGAGAGTATCTATGCCAATTGCTAAGGCGTTTCGCCGTGGTATGAAGTTTTTCCATGGCGTTCTTCTGGCGCTTTATCTGGCGGCCCCGGCCTATGCCTTTACTCCGGCGCAGGTCCCCCTGTTGAGTGCATCGGCGGTTGCGCCCAACCTGATGTTGATGGTGGATAACTCGGGGAGTATGTACAACATCATCTGGGCGTCGGGGTTCGATTCGACGGTGACGACTCGCCCGGCGATTACCTATGCGCAGTTATATAGCTGTGGTTGGAGTACCTGTAGCCGGTATGTATCGATTCAGGGCGACGATACACTTATTTTGAGTTCGACAGGTTCCAATGGCTGCTCAAGTAATTACACTTATCTCTTTCGGGGAACTACAGCATATTGTCTCTTATTACCCGATCCGGCCGGTGATGCGAATGAGAGTTCCACACGTTATACCGCCGACTATCTTTCCTATCTGATCGACTTGACCCGGGCGAGCAATACGACGGTCAAGAACTTTACGATCAACAACATCATCCCCAACGACTACCGCATGAATGTGGCGCGTAACGTTTCCTTGAACCTGGTTGCCAACAATAAAACCCTCAGGATAGGTCTGGCCAGTTTCAACCCGCCAAGCGGTTCCGACTCCGGGCCGGGCGGCAAGATCTCCAAGGAGGTCGTGGATCTTTCTCCGGTGGCGAGCACGACTTATAACACCGCCGGTGTCTCGCAAGATCAGGCCAATAAAAACCTGGATGCTCTGAATACGGCGATCAGGGCCTTGAGAGGAGACTCAAATACACCCTTGGCGGAAACGTATTATGAAATAACGCGTTATTTTCGCGGGATGACGCCTTATTACAGTTACAGCGGGGCACCTTCCACTTACACCAGCCCCATTCAGTATCGGTGTCAGAAAAACTTTGGTGTGGTCATTACCGATGGTTTGCCTACCTACGACCGATCGTTTCCAACAAATGATCCGGATGATGTTGCCAATACCTCTCGGTCATTGCCCAACTGGGACTTGAATGCTGCGAATGACGGAGCCAACCTGAGCGGTGACGGTGAGGGCGATACGCTTTATCTGGATGATATTGCCAAGTTCGCCTATGACATCGATATGCGTAAAGCAACCAGTACACCCTCGACGGACCTGACCAAAAGAAGCTGGGATAACGATGGGTTCAGCCAGCAGAACATGAGCACTTATACCATTGGCTTTACTGCTGCCAACCAAATGCTCATTGACGCTGCCGATGATAATCACGGACACGGCAAGTATTTTCAGACCAATGACAGTGCCAGTCTGAACAGTGCATTGAACCTCGCCTTGAGTGATATCTATGCCAAGGCCGGATCGGGTGGCGGCGGTGTATCCAGCTCGTCTACGCTCCAGGCAGGTACCCAGTTCTACCAGACGCTTTATGACCCTACCGACTGGCATGGCACTATCCGGGCCTACAACCTGGACGCAACAACCGGGGCCTTGAGCGGGCCGGTATGGACGACGGATACCACGGTTCTCAGTGGCTCCACGGCTCCGACCTTCGAGTCCTGGAGTACAGGGACCATTCCCTCGAAAATCACGCTGGACTACGCCAACTTCAGCCCGGCACAACAGCTCGCTTTCAACTCGACCTTGCCGACAGGGGTGACCGGGCCGGAGGTCATTGCCTGGGCCAAGGGCACTGCAAACTCCAAGTTACGCACGCGTACCCGTCTGCTGGGCGATATCATCAATTCCCCTCTGGGAGCCGGATTGCCTACCGAGAAGACGGCTACCGACCTGGTGGGGGATACCACTTACACCACGTACCTGGCCACAAAGGCCAGTAGTATGACTTATAGCCTTCTGGCCAATGCCAATGATGGCTTATTCAACGTGATCAATGCTTCTGACGGAAGCAGGCGATATGCCTATATGCCTTCCACGTCGCTGGCCTCTCTGGCGACCATCTCGGCGAGCAGTTATGGCTCCGGTGTTCACAAGTTCACGGTCGATGGGCAGATTGCGGTTTTCGATACCCAGTTAACCTCGGGGTCGGCATGGCGTACCGTTGCTTATGCCGGCCTGGGGGCCGGTGGCAAGGCTTTCTTTGCCATCAAACTGTTTGAAGGCACCAGCAACACGGTGGGAGCCTTGTGGGAAGTCAAGGCGCCCGACACGTCGGATACCAGCAACAAGTTCAATAACCTGGGGTATTCCTATTCCAAGCCTGATGTGGCACGAATGGCTGACGGGACCGGCATCGTTGTTGTGGGCAATGGCTATGGCAGCTTTACCGGCCGGGCCTCGCTGTATGTGCTCAATGCCAATACCGGCGCGTTCATTACGGAAATCCAGACGCCTCTCATCGACAGCAGCGAGACCGACAACGGTCTGTCTTCGGTCAAGCTGCGGGTCAACTCACAGAACGTGGTCCAGGCGGCCTATGCCGGGGATCTCAAGGGACGTCTCTGGAAGTTCGACATGAGCGGTGCGGCGGCTTCCAGCTGGAAGGTCGCCTTCAATGGCGTGCCTCTGTTTACGGCTCCCCGAGGCGCGAACCAACCCATCACCGTCCAGCCCTTGCTGCTGGATCACCCGCTGAGCGGGAAGCTCGTTTATTTCGGGACCGGCAAGTTCAGCGAAACCACCGACAAGCAGACCAGTGCCCTGCAGGATTTCTACGCCATCTGGGATAACGGGTCCGGTAACATCGTGGAAAGCAACTTGCAGGCCCAGGCAGTCAATGGATCTGTAACCGGCAACGGCAGCACTTATTTCACCTCCACCACCAACGATGTGGACTGGGCCAGCAAGAAGGGCTGGTACATGCCATTGGCCACGGCATCGCCTTATCTGGGCGAGCGAATCATCTACCCGGCACAGACCTCACGTGGCCGTATCATTTTCACGACGGCTTCGGTGAACTCCACCGACCCGTGCGAAAGTACGGGGACCGGACGTCTCTTCGAGCTGGATGCCGCCACAGGCAGCATGCTCAATTATCAGGTGCTCGACACCAATGGCGACAACGATATCACCAGTGCCGATACCCTCGTTGCAGGTCTGGGGATCGGTACCGGTATTCCGGTGGTGGCTTCCATCGTTGCCGGTACGAATGGCAACAACGACAACAAATACCTGATCGACTCCAGTGGCGGTACACCCACTAAACTGCTTGAGAAAGGCGGGAGCGCCAACGTCTATCAGCGCATCATGTGGCGACAAATTCAGTAGGGAAGGTGATTCATGCGAACGGCATCCAAAGGCTTTACCTTGATCGAACTCATGATCGTGGTGGCGATTATCGGTATTCTGGCGGCCGTTGCGTACCCCAGTTATGTCGAGTACACGAAACGTAGCCAGCGGTCGGCCATTGCCAGTCTGCTTTCCGAGCAGACACAAGCGCTTGAGCGTTTCTTTTCGAGAAATGGCACTTATGTTGGAGTGCAGGGTTTAAGCGGGGGCAACAGTTATTACAAGATTGACTCGGCTCCGACGGCTACAGACTTCACGTTGACGGCTTCGCCTCTCTCCGGCTCGCTCATGAACGGTGACAAATGCGGCAATTTCGTCATCAAGAATACCGGGGCGATCAGTAATACAGGCGCTTCCAGCGGTGTAACAACCAAGGACTGCTGGGGGCGTTAACTCCTTTTCCTTTGTCCAGAGACCAAAATGCACAAGCAACATGTCGTGATCGTCGGTGGTGGTGTTATCGGATTGTTGACCGCCTTTAATCTCGCCGCCGAAGTGGCCAGTGTCGTGTTGCTTGACCGTTCCGGTGTCGGTCAGGAGTCTTCATGGGCCGGCGGCGGGATTGTGTCGCCGCTCTATCCGTGGCGTTACAGCCCGGCAGTCACTGCTCTGGCGCACTGGTCGCAGGATTTCTATCCGCAACTGGCCGAGCGGCTTTTTGCCCAGACCGGTGTGGACCCCGAAGTTCACAAGACCGGGCTCTACTGGCTGGACCTGGATGATGAGCATGAGGCGCTTGCATGGGCGCAGCGTGAACATCGCCCGCTGAGCCGTGTCGATGTTTCGGCCGTTCATGATGCCGTACCGGTATTGGGGGCAGGGTATTGCAGTGCGATTTATATGGCCGACGTGGCCAATGTGCGCAATCCGCGTCTGGTGAAATCCCTCAAGACAGCCTTGCTGGCGCTGCCCAATGTAGATATCCGCGAGTGTTGCGAGGTCCAGGGCTTTGTCCGTGAGGAAAATCGTATTTTGGGTGTGACCACGGCTTCGGGAGACATCCTGGCGGATCGGGTCGTCCTGGCCGCAGGTGCCTGGAGTGGCGAACTGCTCAAGACGTTGGGGCTGGAGTTGCCGGTTGAACCGGTCAAAGGCCAGATGATTCTTTACAAGTGCGCGTCCGACTTTTTGTCGAGCATGGTGCTGGCCAAAGGGCGGTACGCGATACCGCGTCGTGACGGGCATATTTTGATCGGCAGTACGCTTGAGCACGAAGGCTTCGACAAAACCCCGACGAATGCTGCATTGCAAAGTCTCAAAGCCTCTGCAATTGAATTGATTCCCGAACTGGCAAACGCCGAACCGGTTGCTCAATGGGCCGGATTGCGCCCTGGCTCGCCCGAGGGCATCCCGTTCATTGGCTCACTGGAAGGCTTCGACGGACTCTGGCTGAATTGCGGGCACTACCGCAATGGTCTGGTGCTGGCGCCTGCGTCCTGTCAGTTGCTGACGGACTTACTGCTTGAGCGCGAGCCGATTATTGACCCTGCGCCCTATGCGCCCGGACGAATTCCCCGATATCTGTAGGAGCGAATTCATTCGCGAGGGGCCAGTAAGCCTGACAAACATTCAACGTCTGGAATACCGCCTTCCCGGATAAATCCGGTCCCACACATGTCAATCCAGCCCCAGTTTTTTCAAGCGGTAGCGCATCGATCTGAATGAAAGGCTCAGGCGCTGTGCGGCGGCAGTCCGGTTCCAGCGGGTTTCCTCCAGCGCTTGCAGGATCAGCTTGCGTTCGATGCTTTCCAGATAGTCTTCCAGATTGTCGATATCGGCCAGGTTGGGGCCGTCGTGTTCCTGCGGCGCCGTGGATTCGGCAAGACGCAGATCGCTGGCGTGAATCTCGTCGTTTTCACAGAGTGTGTAGGCGCGCTCCAGCATGTTTTCCAGTTCGCGCACATTGCCGGGGAAGCGATAGCCTTTCAGGGTCTCGAGTGCATGAGGATGAAGGCGTGCCACAGCTTGTCCACAGTTCGTGGCCAGACGCTGCAGGACCGTGTCGACAAGCTGATCGATATCCTCACGGCGCTCACGCAGAGGCGGCACCCGGAGCTCGATGACATTCAGGCGGTAATACAGGTCCTGCCTGAAACGTCCGGCAGAGACTTCGGCACTCAAGTCCTTATGGGTGGCACATAGAATGCGCACATCCACGACCTGTTCCTGCTGGCCACCGACGCTACGAATGGACTTTTCCTGTATGGCCCGCAGCAGTTTCACCTGCATGGCCAGTGGCAGGTCGGCGACCTCATCAAGAAACAGCGTGCCGTTATGGGCTGCCTGGAAAAGACCGGGCTTGTCTTCATGAGCGCCGGTAAAACTGCCCTTGCGATGGCCGAAAAACTCGCTTTCCATGAGTTCAGACGGGATGGCACCGCAGTTGACCGGTACAAAGGGTTTATCGAGGCGTGACCCCTGCTCATGGATCAATCGGGCGACCAGTTCCTTGCCGCTACCCGACTCACCACTGATGTAGATGGGAGCCTGGCTGCGTGCCAGCTTGCCGATCTGTTTGCGCAAGGCGCGCATGGGAGGGGAGTTGCCCAGCAGGCGGCTGTCGATGCTGCGTTCTGTCTGGGCGGAAGCCGGGTGCAGGCGCAAGGCGCTGCTGACCAGTTCACGCAGCCTGTTCAGATCGACGGGTTTGGTCAGGAAGTCGAATGCACCGGCCTTGAGGGCATGAATGGCCATGTCCAGACTGCCGTGGGCCGTGATCATCGCCACTGGCGTCTGGGGAAAGGCCTGCTGCATGTGCTGAACCAGTTCCAGGCCGTTACCGTCGGGCAGACGCATATCGGTCAGACATAGGTCGAATGGCTCTCGCGCCAGCCATTCACGGGCTTCGGTGACATTGCGGGCGCTTCGGGTGTCGAGTTTCATGCGCCCAAGAGTGATCTCAAGGAGTTCACGAATGTCCGGCTCATCATCGACGATCAGGATCTTTTGCCTTTGATTCATGCTCAGCTCAATTTGAACGGGTGGGCGAATGTGATGCGCAGGCAACTGCCACCCTCGGCACGAGGGGTGTAATCCAGATGTGCCTGATTGCTTTCGCACAGTTCGCGGGAGAGGTAGAGCCCAAGGCCCGTACCTTTGCTTTCTGTCGTGAAGAAGGGCTCGAAGAGTTTGGCCAGATACTGTTCGGATACACCTGGCCCGTCATCGAGCACTTCCAGGGTTGGCAGGTCGCTTTCGGTGTCGTGATACAGGCGTAGCCAGACTTGCGCCACATCATGATGCCTGCCGCTGTAGCGTAAGCCGTTCTGCAGCAGGTTGGTCAGGATCTGGGTCAGTTGTTCCGGGTCCATGCGTGTCGTCAGCATGCCTTGACCCAGTTCGAGATGGGTCAATTCATCCGGCGGTGCGGAGCTGCGAAAATCCGCCACGAACCTTTCCAGCCAGGTTTTCAGGTCAAGCAGCTCGGGCACGGTTTCACGGCGTCGAGAGAGTTGCAGGACGTTCTCGATCACCACGTTGATACGCCGTGACTGGTCGTGAATGATCTGCCCGAGCCGTCGATCCGGCGTCGAGAGCTCTTCCGATTCATTGAGCAACTGTGCGGCATGGCTGACAGCGCCCAACGGGTTGCGAATCTCGTGGGCAATGCCGGCAGTCAGACGGCCCAGTGCGGCCAGCTTCAGTTGTTGGGCCTGATGGGAAATCTGTGACAGATCATCCAGGAAAATCAGCGTCTGACGTTGCTCTCCACGGTTGAGTGCGGCAAAGCTCGGCTGAAGGATCGGGCCGATGGCAGACGTCGAGATGCTCCGGGGTTCCATGATGGGGTTGATCAGCCATTGCCTGAGACGATCCACCAGTTGGGGAGAGTACTGATCGATGACCTTGCCCACGAGCTGTTCATGGCCCAGTAGCGCCAGCGCGCCCTGATTGGCCAACAGGACCTGGCGACGGGAGTCGAGCACCAGAATGCCTGTGCGCATCCGTTGCAGGATCAGGGCATTGAGCTCTTCGAGATTGTCGACATCGGCGGCTCGCTGCTCGGCCAGTACCTCGCTTACCTGCATGCGGGCCGTCAGGGCCTGGACCAGCAGGGCTGCAGCAAAACACAGTGCGCCCAGCGTACTGGCCTGTACGTAGTCGTTGGAAACCGAAGGTGTGTCGATGCTGAGGTAGAAGGTCAGGTAAATGATGCCGATGGCTGAAACGGCTGCGATCAGAAGGCCGATGCGTCCACGTAAAAGCACATTGCTGATCGCAACCGAAGCAATCAACAGGTTGCCGATACCGCTCGAGGGGCCACCGGCCGCGTAGAACAATCCTGACAGCATCACGGCATCCGTGAGGGCCAGGCTAAACAGTTGGGCCTTGTGGCTGGGGCGCTCAAGCAGCACCACCACCAGAATGTTGAACACCAGATACAGCCAGCAACCGGCCCGGAACAGGTTCAGGTTGGACAGTTGCAGCAGTTCGGTGTCCAGATCGCTGGACACCAGCAGCACCAGCACGATGCCGATGGTCAGTCGATAGAGGTGATACAGCCGCAGGATCCGTTGCGCTTGAGGGCTGCCGAGTGAAAGCGTCTCAGCGGTCACGAGTCGCGGGGCCTTCTAGCCTGTGCGCTTCGCTGCAATACCATTGTTGTTCCTGGCTCAATGCACGGTCACGAGGAAGATGAACGCCACAATGGGCGCAACGCACCATCGGGGAAGCGTCGGCTTCCGGTGGTTCTGCAGGTTTTCGTGGGGCGGGTGGGTTGAGCAGGCGTTTGATGAACCACACGGCTGCCGCGATCAGCGCGACCCACATAATTAAGCGAACCATGACTCTCGGCTTAGTGATTGAAGAGTCAGCAGTGTAGCCAAGGAGCAGGCGGGCGGACAGGGGGCAATCGGTAGGAGCGAATTTTTCGCGATCACATATTTTCGCGAATGAATTCGCTCCTACGGTACTGCGTTTGTCTTAGTCGAACAGACCGAATGTCATGTAGCTGAACCAGGAACGGCTCTTGTCGCCTTTCGCTTCTTCAGCTTCTTTGGCCTGCTCATCCAGTTCGGCCTGGTTTTCCGGCAGCAATTCCTTCGGAATGGCGTCCTTGGCATCCTGATACTGCTTCTGGATGTCCTGGTTGGCGCGGGTTTCACCCGGTGGCAATGGCGCGCTGCCATTGATCAGGCCCAGTGTTGCCTTCGACAGCCACGAGCGGTTGTCGGCTTCGGCCTGACGAGGTGTGAACTGGCCGTCAGCCAGTTGCGGGTGGTTCGGGTAGTTGGCTTTCAGCACTTCGAGGCTGGTGGCCGCCAGATCGTCGAGGTGCAGGCGCTGATAGGACTCGACCATCACCGCAAGACCGTCACCGACCGAAGGGGTCTCCTGGAAGTTTTCCACCACGTAGCGGCCACGGTTGGCAGCGGCGACATAGGCCTGACGGGTCAGGTAGTAGTCCGCTACGTGAATCTCGTAGGCGGCCAGCAGGTTGCGCAGGTAGATCATGCGCTGCTTGGCGTCCGGCGAGTAGCGGCTGTTCGGGTAGCGGCTGGTCAGCTGGGCGAATTCGTTGAACGAATCACGTGCGGCACCCGGGTCGCGTTTGGTCTGATCCAGTGGCAGGAAGCGCGCCAGCAGGCCGACGTCCTGGTCAAAGGAGGTCAGTCCCTTCATGTAGTACGCGTAATCGACGTTAGGGTGTTGCGGATGAAGACGAATGAAACGCTCGGCAGCGGATTTCGCGGCTTCGGGCTCACTGTTCTTGTAGTTCGCGTAAATCAGTTCGAGTTGTGCCTGATCGGCATAGCGACCGAAAGGATAGCGTGACTCCAGTGCCTTGAGTTTCTCGGTGGCGCTGTTGTAGCTGTTGTTTTCCAGGTCGGCCTGCGCCTGCTGGTACAGCTCTACTTCACTGAGGTTCTCGTCGATGACTTCCTTCGACGAACAGGCCGCAGTCAGTGCGAGGATGGCGATCAGCAGCAGGTGTTTCACTTGCATGGCGGCTTGCGTCCCTATAACGGCCTGCTGTCTTGGGCGTGGCCGTCCTGTTATGATGAACGCCCCGCAAGACCCGCGGGGCAAAAGACGCCGTATTTAACCACAAGCGCGCCGCCGAAACCAAAGGCTAGCCGCGCCTTCTAGTCTGGCCATGTCCGAAAATATAGAACTTCGCGCAGAGGTGCCGTCCGAATTGGGCGGTCAACGCCTCGATCAAGTCGCCGCACAATTATTCGCCGAGCACTCGCGCTCGCGCCTTTCCGCCTGGATCAAGGACGGCCGCCTGACCGTGGATGGCAACGTCCTGCGTCCGCGTGACATCGTTCACGGTGGTTCGGTCCTGCAACTGATCGCCGAGCAGGAAGCCCAGGGCGAGTGGGTTGCCCAGGACATCGAACTGGATATCGTCTACGAGGACGACCAGATTCTGGTGATCAACAAGCCTGCGGGCCTTGTGGTTCACCCGGCTGCCGGCCATGCCGACGGCACTCTGCTCAATGCCTTGCTGCATCATGTGCCGGACATCGTCAATGTGCCGCGTGCCGGTATCGTGCATCGTCTGGACAAGGACACCACCGGCTTGATGGTGGTGGCCAAGACGATCCAGGCCCAGACCCAACTGGTCGCACAACTGCAAAAGCGCAGCGTCAGCCGCATCTATGAATGCATCGTCATCGGTGTCGTCACCGCTGGCGGCAAGATCGACGCACCGATCGGGCGTCACGGCCAGCAGCGTCAGCGCATGGCGGTGATGGAGGGCGGCAAGCAGGCGGTCAGTCATTACCGCGTGCTCGAGCGTTTCCGCTCCCACACCCATGTGCGGGTCAAGCTGGAAACCGGCCGTACTCACCAGATTCGTGTCCATATGGCGCATATCAACTATCCACTGGTTGGTGATCCGGCTTATGGCGGTCGTTTCCGCATCCCGCCAGCCGCGAGCCCGACCATGGTCGACTCGCTGAAGAACTTCCCGCGTCAGGCCCTGCATGCACGTTTCCTGGAGCTGGATCATCCGACCACCGGCAAGCGCATGAGCTGGGAATCGCCACTGCCGGACGATTTCGTCTGGCTGCTGTCGTTGCTCAAGCAGGATCGCGAGGCGTTCATCGGGTGAGTGACTGGCTGATTCCTGACTGGCCTGCGCCTGCGCAGGTCAAGTCCTGCATCACCACCCGTTCGGGCGGAGTCAGCCAGGCTCCGTTCGACCGTTTCAATCTGGGCGACCATGTCGGTGACAGCCCGGATGCCGTCGCCAGCAATCGTCAGTTCCTGTCCTCACGCCTTGGGGTTCAACCGGCCTGGTTGAGCCAGGTGCACGGCATTGTTGTCGCGCATGCCGATCCTTCCTTGACCGTTGAGGCTGATGCAAGCTGGACCGACACGCCGGGTGTAGCCTGCACCATCATGACTGCCGATTGCCTGCCCGCGCTGTTCTGCAATCGCGATGGCACCCGTGTCGCTGCTGCGCACGCCGGCTGGCGTGGTCTGGCCGCGGGAGTGCTTGAGGAGACGGCCCGCAGTTTGAAGGTCGCGCCCGATGAGGTCATGGTCTGGCTCGGCCCTGCCATTGGTCAGCCTTCTTTCGAGGTGGGACCAGAGGTCCGCGAAACCTTCATCGCCACTCATCCCCAAACGGTCGAAGCCTTTATTCCCAGCGTCAATGCCGGGCGCTTCATGGCCGATATCTACGCCCTTGCGCGTTTGCGACTGGCCGCCTATGGTGTTTCATCAGTCTACGGTGGCGGGCTGGACACGTTCACTGACTCGCGTTTCTTTTCCTACCGCCGTCGTTCCAGTACAGGCCGTTTTGCCTCGCTGATTTGGATAGATCAGGCCTGATACACGTCTCGCGTCCGCAGGCCGTTCCGGCCAGCTTCTGTGCCGGGCTGATTTGCATCAATCACGTCACGCTTGAAACCCGCAGAATCGTCCGCATCTAACTGACTATCCAGCAGGTTTTCGTTATAGGTGTGTCCATTGCTCCGGCCTGCTTTGAAGGAAGGTGACTAATGCGTATCGATAGATTGACCAGCAAATTGCAATTGGCTTTATCAGACTCTCAATCCTTGGCGGTGGGGATGGACCATCCCGCCATCGAGCCTGCGCACTTGATGCAGGCCTTGATCGAACAGCAGGGTGGGTCCATCAAGCCCCTGTTGCTGCAGGTAGGTTTCGACATCAATAGCCTGCGCAAGGAGTTGAGCAAGGAACTCGACCTGCTCCCGAAAATCCAGAATCCTACCGGCGACGTCAACATGTCGCAGGATCTGGCGCGTCTGCTCAATCAGGCCGACCGTCTGGCTCAGCAGAAAGGCGACCAGTTCATTTCCAGCGAGCTGGTGTTGCTCGCCGCCATGGACGAGAACAGCAAGCTGGGCAAGTTGCTGCTCGGTCAGGGTGTCAGCAAGAAGGCGCTTGAAAACGCCATCAATAACCTGCGCGGCGGTGGCGCGGTCAATGACCCGAACGTTGAAGAGTCACGCCAGGCGCTGGACAAATACACCGTCGACCTGACCAGGCGTGCCGAAGAAGGCAAACTCGACCCGGTGATCGGGCGTGACGATGAAATCCGCCGGACCATTCAGGTCCTGCAACGTCGGACCAAGAACAACCCGGTGCTGATCGGTGAGCCCGGCGTGGGCAAGACGGCCATCGCCGAAGGGTTGGCGCAACGCATCATCAATGGTGAAGTGCCTGACGGTCTCAAGAACAAGCGCCTGTTGTCGCTGGACATGGGAGCGTTGATCGCGGGTGCCAAATACCGTGGCGAGTTCGAGGAGCGTTTGAAATCGCTGCTCAACGAATTGAGCAAGCAGGAAGGCCAGATCATCCTGTTCATCGACGAACTGCATACCATGGTCGGTGCCGGTAAAGGTGAAGGCTCCATGGATGCGGGCAATATGCTCAAACCCGCTCTGGCCCGTGGTGAGCTGCATTGTGTCGGCGCGACCACCCTCAATGAATACCGCCAATATATAGAGAAGGACGCGGCCCTTGAACGTCGCTTCCAGAAGGTGTTGGTGGAAGAGCCAAGCGAAGAGGACACCATCGCGATCCTGCGTGGCCTGAAAGAACGTTATGAGGTTCACCACAAGGTCGGTATTACCGACGGTGCAATCATTGCGGCGGCCAAACTGAGTCATCGTTACATCACCGACCGCCAGTTGCCGGACAAGGCCATCGACCTGATCGACGAAGCCGCCAGCCGCATCCGGATGGAGATCGACTCCAAGCCTGAAGTGCTGGACCGTCTTGAACGTCGCCTGATCCAGCTGAAAGTCGAATCCCAGGCGCTCAAGAAAGAAAAGGACGAGGCGGCGATCAAGCGCCTGGAGAAGTTGCAGCTCGATATCGAGCGCATGGAGCGCGAATACGCTGACCTTGAAGAGGTCTGGGCTTCTGAAAAGGCTGAGGTGACCGGTTCTGCGCAGATCCAGCAGAAGATCGAGCAGTCACGTCAGGAACTGGAAGCCGCACGGCGTCGTGGCGACCTGAACCGCATGGCTGAATTGCAGTACGGCATCATTCCGGATCTGGAGCGCAGCCTGCAGATGGTCGACCAGCACGGCAAGCCTGAAAACCAGTTGCTGCGCAGTCGGGTGACCGAGGAAGAGATCGCGGAAGTCGTTTCCAAGTGGACAGGCATCCCGGTGTCCAAAATGCTTGAAGGCGAGCGTGAAAAACTGCTGAAAATGGAAAGCCTGCTGCATCAGCGCGTGATCGGGCAGAGTGAAGCGGTGGTCGCTGTGGCCAGTGCCGTGCGTCGTTCCCGTGCCGGGTTGTCCGATCCGAATCGACCAAGCGGTTCATTCATGTTCCTTGGCCCTACCGGTGTCGGCAAGACCGAGCTGTGCAAGGCGCTGGCCGAGTTTCTGTTCGACACCGAAGAGGCCATGGTGCGAATCGACATGTCCGAGTTCATGGAGAAGCACTCTGTCGCTCGGCTGATCGGTGCGCCGCCGGGCTATGTCGGCTATGAAGAGGGCGGGTATCTGACCGAGGCGGTGCGTCGCAAGCCTTATTCGGTGATCCTGCTCGATGAAGTCGAGAAGGCCCACGCAGATGTTTTCAACATCCTGCTGCAAGTGCTGGAGGATGGCCGTCTGACGGACAGTCACGGCCGTACGGTGGACTTCCGTAATACCGTGATCGTCATGACCTCCAACCTGGGGTCGGCGCAGATTCAGGAACTGACGGGAGATCGTGAGGCTCAGCGAGCGGCGGTGATGGATGCGGTCAGCACGCATTTCCGTCCGGAGTTCATCAACCGGATCGACGAAGTCGTGATCTTCGAGCCTCTGGCACGGGATCAGATTGCGGGCATTACTGAAATCCAGCTGGGCCGCCTGCGCAGTCGTCTGGCCGAGCGCGAGTTGACCCTGACACTGAGCCCGGAAGCCCTCGACAAGCTGATCGCCATTGGCTACGACCCGGTGTATGGCGCACGACCTCTCAAGCGTGCGATTCAGCGCTGGATCGAAAACCCGCTGGCTCAACTGATCCTGTCCGGTAGCTTCGTGCCGGGCTCCAGTATCACGGGCAAGGTGGTGGATGACGAAATCGTCTTCGGCTGATTGCTTTCTATCTATATAGCTGCGGTTGATGGAAAGGGCTCTCCTGGTGAGGGCCCTTTTTCATGGCGATGGGGAAGGGCCGGGAATCGGGTTTCGGTGAGGCGAAAAGGCGATCTGAAAAAAAATCGCAAATCATTGTCTTAAAAGCAATTTAGAGGGTTGACAGGTGTTTTTGAAAATGTAGAATAGCGCGCCTCAGAGACGTGAACGCAACGTTGCAAACGAAGCGTAAAGGTCAAAGAGATTGAATTAACGAGTTAACAGCGAGTTGATTCAAGGCCGTAAGTTGAATCTGAAATCAAAGTTCCGCGATAGCTCAGTTGGTAGAGCAAGTGACTGTTAATCACTGGGTCCCTGGTTCGAGTCCAGGTCGTGGAGCCAGATTTCGATAAAGGATTCAATGCTGTTTCAGTCGGGGTATAGCGCAGTCCGGTAGCGCGCCTGCTTTGGGAGCAGGATGTCAGGAGTTCGAATCCCCTTACCCCGACCATATTTGGGTCGTTAGCTCAGTTGGTAGAGCAGTTGGCTTTTAACCAATTGGTCGTAGGTTCGAATCCTACACGACCCACCATTTTTGGTTCCAAATTAATTTTGAAGCCGAATCTTATAGATTCAATGCCAGTTGTATTGAATCGCAGGCAGCTTGTTGAGGTGTCTTGATTTCAACGGGGTATAGCGCAGTCCGGTAGCGCGCCTGCTTTGGGAGCAGGATGTCAGGAGTTCGAATCCCCTTACCCCGACCATATATATTGAAAAATGCCTGGTTTCAGCTTAATTGCTAAAGCCGGGCATTTTTCTTTTCTGCGTTATAAAAGCTTACTGAATCCGCCCCCACACAGTAGGAGCGAATCGGGCGGCGATCCGCTCATTCGCGAACAAGCACAGCGCTCATAAAGCGCTGTGCATCGCCGTGGTTCTGTACGAAAAGTCGGCGAGCGAAGGTCGGGCAAGGCAAAAAACGGCGAGGAACGGTCGGAGTCGCGCTCGACTTGACGGGTTGTCAATGAGCATTCCGATCGGACTCGCGCACGAGCCGTTTTTTAACGCAGCATGACCGAGCGCAGCCACTTTACGTACAAAACCTAGTGCAGTTTCATTCTCGGCTCGGTGCCTTTACCGATTCGGCTTCCGAGCATCAGCATCAGGGTGCGGAAGGTGCCATACAGCGCCATCTGGTGCATGCGATACAGCGAGATATAGAACATTCGGGCCAGCCATCCCTCCAGCATCACGCTACCCATCAGATTCCCCATCAGGTTACCCACCGCCGAGAAGCTCGACAGCGAGATCAGGGAGCCGTAATCCTGATATTTGTATTCCGGCAATGCCTTGCCTTCGATCCGCAGACGCAGCGACTTGACCAGCAATGAAGCCTGCTGATGCGCGGCCTGGGCGCGCGGCGGAACATTACGGTCGGTGCCTTTCTGTGGGCAGGCTGCGCAATCGCCAAAGGCAAAAATGTTTTCATCCCGTGTGGTTTGCAGAGTCGGCAATACTTGCAACTGGTTGATACGGTTGCTTTCCAGGCCGTCGAGCTCGTGCAAAAAGGCTGGTGCCCGAATGCCTGCTGCCCACACTTTCAACACGGCCGGGATAACCTGACCGCTGGCAGTGACCAAACCTTCGGCGGTCACTTCGCTGACTGACGAGTTGGTCAATACCGTGACACCCAGCTTCTCCAGGGTTTTATGCACAGGCCCGCCAATGCGCTCCGGCAGGGCAGGCAATACCCGTGGGCCGGCTTCGATCACCGTGATGCGCAGGTTCTCCGGTTTGATCTGGCCCAACCCGTAAGCGGCCAGCTCATGAGCCGCGTTGTGCAGTTCGGCTGCCAGCTCGACGCCTGTGGCACCGGCACCGACGATGGCCACGGTGATTTCCTGGGTGCTGTCGGCCTGACCGGCGTGAGCACGCAGATAATGGTTGAGCAGTTGCTGGTGGAAGCGTTCTGCCTGTTTGCGAGTGTCCAGGAACAGGCAATGCTCGGCAGCACCCTGGGTGCCGAAATCATTGGTGGTGCTGCCCACGGCCAGCACTAGCGAGTCGTAACCCAGGCTGCGTGCCGGCACCAGCTCTTCGCCGTTCTCATCCTGTGTCGCCGCCAGATGAATCTGACGGTTTTCGCGGTCGAGCCCGGTCATGCGTCCGAGCTGGAACTGGAAGTGATTCCACTTGGCTTGAGCGACATAGTTCAGCTCGTCCTCATAGGAGTTGAGCGAGCCGGCGGCGACCTCGTGCAGCAACGGTTTCCAGATATGCGTCAGATTGGCGTCTACCAGCGTAACGCTGGCCGTGCCTTTCTTGCCCAGGGTTTTACCCAGGCGGGTCGCCAGTTCCAGACCGCCAGCGCCTCCGCCAACGATGACAATACGATGAGTCATAAGGATTACTCGGAAGGTTTAAGGAATTCGGGGGTGAGAGCTCGATCTTCGCGAGCGCAAGGCAGCTCATAGCGTCAGATAGCTCAATAAACGGCTCAACAGGCCCAGGCCGATGACCACGACAAGCACCAGAACAAGGAGCAGCCAGGGCCGAAAAGGCCGACGCTCGACTTGATGCTGGGGCGCTTGAAGGTAGTGTTGGACACGTCTTTGGTCGTCGGGGTTCAGGCGGCTGCTCATATTTGCCTCGTCGTGGACGGTGTCTGCTGTCGGTACTTATACCGCTGGATACTCCAGTGGTTCGACGTACAGCATGTCGTCCAGTCGGATGATGCCACTTTGTATCACTCGGGCGGTAATTCCGCCATGGCCACGTACAGCCTGGAAGGTACCATGCCCAAGGCGCTGCTCCAGCCGGGCACACGGCTGACACCAGCCAGTGGTCTCCAGAATTGCCTGGCCGACCCTGAAGCGTCGGCCCTTGAGGCTGAACAGGTTGATGCCGCTGATGACCAGATTGCGACGCAGATCCTGCGGCGTGATGGGGTTATCCACAGGACGATTCAGCAATGAACTGACCACGGCCAGGTGTTCCCACTGAATCAGCGTCACCTGCCGGGCATTGCGCGGGCCGGGACGCGAATGGTCACCGGTCAGCCCGGCTTCGCGACGGGCTTCTACTGCCTCCAGCTCGATCATGTCGGCACGTGATTGCGGGCGCACACCGATCCAGCGGACCGTGCCCCGTTGAGGGACATCGGCCAGCAGTTCCTGCAAGGGGCTCATAAACTGATTCCAACATCGAAGACGACACTGCGCCCCAGGTTGGTTCGTAGAAAATCCGGGGCATCCGGGTGAGCGAACAATACCCGGGCGAAGGTCGGGCCGACCAGCGATAACGAACGCCAGCCCTGGCGCAGGTACTCGGTCGGAGGAGGGAAATGACTGTTGAGGTCCAGCACTTCGCGTTTGAGACTGGCAAAAGCGATGATGTCCAGCTCTCCCAGATCCAGGCCGCGCTCCCGGTAATTGCTGGCTTTCTTGCGCAACGTGGGAGCCAGCCTGCGCAACAGCTCCGAGGCCGGAATACGCTTGGGCTTGGCTTCCCGGCGCACCAGTTGGCTCAGGGAAAACGCACTGCGTCGTCGTTCCAGCTCTTCGCGCCATTCATCATTGAGGCGTCGGCCTTCATCCAGCACAAAGAACACCTCAAAACAGGCATCCCGGAACAGAACGTCAGGAGGCTCCTGGCCCGCCGGCAGAAAGTCCTCATTGCGATAGCCAATGTTCAAGCCTTGCAGCAAGCGCTGACAAACCCAGCGCTCACGCTCCCACTTTCTCGCATTGGAAAGGAAGGAGTTGGCTTGTTCGGCCTGGATCGTGAGCAGGCGTAAATAGTCTGAGTCATCCATGAGCCCAAGCTTAGCGTCCAAATGTGAACGTGAAAAATAAAGTCTGTGGTGTTTTTGCGAGTTTTTTCAGGGGGCTGGAAAGAAGACATCATGGATGTTCAGTGATTCGGTATCTGCGGATGTTCAGAACTTCCGGGGTTTGAACTGCTCAATCGAGACGGCTCATGACGCACACAACGCGTGTGTATTTTCTAGTCTGATCCGCTTTTTTCTCCCTCACCTGAATCTGTACCGAAACTCATCCTCTCCTCGACAATACCCACACCGCAGCAATGCCTAAAGACATCTGACGGTAAAGTCTCTAACCGACTCAATTTCCGCTGTACCGCAAACCTATTCTCATAGGAGGCCTGAAATGGCTAAGCTTGCCTTTTTCCTGATCGGCTTTTTGGTCCTGACTGTCCCGTCCTGAATAAGGTTTACACCTCCCATCCCGAATTTCCGGAGAGTCAGATGGAGCAAGGTGTAAAGCGCACACAGCGTGATTACTCAC